>CAKPDJ010000013.1 GCA_934148875.1 uncultured Bacilli bacterium | reverse complement strand
TTCTGATGTAGTCTTAATTCTATTGAGGCTTTTTTATTTAATAATAATCCAAACGCACTTTCCTTATATATAAAAAAAAGTAAATTTGATATTTACTTTTTAGTTTTTTCTAATTCTAACATTCTAGTTTTAATAGCTAAATAATATCTTGCTTTAATTTCAATATTTAAAACATAAATACAATAAATTAATGCCAAACCAGTAAAAATTAAAGCAAAAATGTGAATGTTTTCAAAGAAAAAAACCATGGCGTCAACAAACCATTGCATTATACACTACTCTAACCTTTCTAACTATATTTACTACTCTACTAAAATTATAGCAAATAAGGTAAATAAATAAAAGATTAATACTATATAAATTTTTATCCCTTTATATAAAACCTATAATTTTTTGAATTAGCATATCTAACATATATTTATTGCTTTCCTCCACCACTTGTTCAAATTTATGGTCATACATTTCGCCCAAAACAAAAGAACCAACATTTTATTGATTCTTAATACTACACTTTTCTAGATTGTATTTCTGCTATTTTATCAAGGACTTCTTTAGCATTTTCATTATTTATTTCAGTATAACCAAGTTCTTTTAATGCTTGAACTTTAGCTGTGTTTAACTCCTGAGTCCTACTAAGAACTTCCTCTTTTTTATGTTCAATTTCTTGAACAAACTTTTTATGTGTTTCTGCTATTTTGCTTTTAGAAGCACCACCGCCATTATATAATGTCATAGCAGAGAACATAATACTTTCAAAAATAAATTGTTTTTCTTCATTAAATGCATATTCCCTATGGTCAACAAAACCCATTGACTTCGCTATATATGCTAACATGTATTTAAGCTCTTTAGTTGTATCCATAGATTGTAAAAAGAAATATAAATAACGTAAACTATTATAAGATTCTTTAGTTTTATCATCAGTCATTTTTTCTTTTAGTAATTGAATTAAATCAGTTAACAGTTCCTGTTCCTTTTTATTTAGTCCCTTTAATTCAGCTAAGTTATACTTCTCACTACTATCCTTTACACCATCATTCAAACGATTTTCAACTTGAATTATATATTCACCATCAATTTTAATAGAATCCAAATCCTTAACTTCTTTTACTCCTAACAAGCAAAGAACTTTCATTGCTTTTTCTTTAGGCCAATTTTCTAAATTTTCTTCTGCAAGATAATTATAAAGCATTTGTCTAGAAACACCTAGATATTTTGCTAATCTAACTTTAGAAATCCCAACTTCTGAAAATAATTTTTTAAGATTTTGCATATCTATGACCTCCTAATATAATTCTATCACATATACTAAAAAATACAAGTAGTAAAGTTTACATTTATTTTACAATATATACCATATTTTTTTATTATCTTTACACACTGTTTTAATAATACCACCACCAATACACTTATCGTCTTGATAAAACACACAAGCCTGGCCTGGCGTTACCGATTTAATATGACTATACTTTACTAAGATCTGCCCATCATCTAAATATTCAAGTTCAACCGGATAATCAGGAGCACGATATCTAAATTTAGCAGTACACTTATTAGGTCTACCATCATTATTAAAATTTACAGTATCGATAATACAACTATCAGAATATAAATATTCATTATCTTCGCCAATAGCTACATAAAGTATATTATCTTTTAAATTTTTACCAACAACAAACATTCTATCTAATGTTCCACCAACATCAAGTCCTCTTCTTTGGCCTATTGTGTAATACATTAGTCCAATATGTTCACCAATAACTTCATTAGTTTCAATATTAACAATCTTCCCAGGTTGATTTGGTAAATAATTTTTTAAAAAATTTTTAAAATTTCTCTCTCCAATAAAACAAATACCCGTAGAATCCTTCTTTTTAGCAGTAATCAAACCATATTCTTCAGCAATTTTTCTTACTTTAGGTTTTTCTAAATCTCCAATTGGAAACAAAACATTTTCAAGTTGTTGATGAGAAAGTTGAGATAAGAAATATGTTTGATCTTTATTTAAATCAATCGCTCTTAAAAGTTGCCCATCTTTAATTCTAGCATAATGTCCAGTAGCAATATAGTCAGCGCCAAGTCTCTTAGCCTCTCTTATAAAATAATCAAATTTAATATATTTATTACACATAACATCTGGATTAGGTGTCCTTCCCTCTTTTAATTCCTTTAAGAAATATTCAAATACGTTATCCCAATATTCTTTAACAAAATCTATTCTATGAAGAGGTATGCCTATTTTTTCACATACTGCTAGAGCATCATTATAATCTTGTTCCTGAGGGCATATATTATTATCTAAATTAGGATTGCCTAAAATATCACCATTAATAGAAGTATCCCAGTTCCTCATAAATAAGCCAATTACCTCATAACCTTGCTGTTTCAAAAGAATAGCACTTACACTACTATCAACTCCACCACTCATACCTATAACTACTTTTTTCATATTACCTACTCCATTTCGACTACTTATATTATAGAATTATATCAGCCTCTTTACAAGAAAAACTTAACCAAAAAAGGTATTAAAAATGTTTCTGCCAAACTTGCTATAACAATACACCCTAAGCTAATTAGTGCAATCTGATTATATCTTTTAAAATAAAAAGATAAATTAACTTCTTTTTTAAAAAATAATACTTGAAATAAACGAATAGAAAAATTAATAGCATAAAAGCCCATTAATAAATATATTATCAACAGGATTAAATTACTAGGAATTTGCGTTATAAAACCCAAAATAACACCATTAAAGCCATAATTAGCTATTATACTAGAAATACTAAATCCAAAAACAAATCCCTTTAGAAACAGCATAAAAATAACTACAGGAATACCAATAATAGAAACACCAAGTATCCAAATAATAGATAAATAAACTAAACTACTACTAACGCTATTAATAAGAGAATTACCATAATTAAGTTTATTATCTTTAATATTACTAAATAATAACTCTAACTCCTGTTTAACCAAAGACTTGTCCTCTTTAGAAATAAAAAATATAAAAATAATACCACTAATAATACCAATAGTCATAATGATAGTTAAAAACAAGTATTTTCTTTTTTGATTAACAACATTATTCTTAGCTCTTTTTATTATTTTATTCATTATTATCACCTATTTAATCATATTAACTTTTTTTAAAAATATGTTAAAACATTTACTTTTAGAATATTTTTTATTATAATGATTATGAGGTGTAAGCATGAATAAAAAATTATTAAAAGGAATGGCGTTATTTTTAGCCTTAATAATGATTGGATCATTTATTGTAAGTATATTAGTATTATTTATATAAAAATAGAGCTTTATTTAAATATATAGCCCTATTTTTTTGCATAAGAAAAAGTTGAACTACTTTTCACAAGAAAGTTCAACTTTTATTTTGTAATCTTTAGCACCATAAGGGTCACTAGGAAAGAAAAATATTTTTGTTTCTTCTTCATTACATTTACTTTTATTAAATATCTTTTCTGTTTTTTCATCTAATGGTAATATTACTTTAGCTGCTTTAATACTAATATTAAGACCACTTTCTGTATAATCTGCAAGAATACTTTTATCTTTCATATTGGCATAATAATGATTTTCATAAAAATCACTACCATAATTAGTTAAAGCTTGATCTAAAGTCAATGACTTATCTTTCTTACCGAATAAAATAATGCAAACAACACCAATAATTATTACTAATACTGCAGCTGCTATTATAAATATCATATTTTTTTTCTTCATATTAATCTCCTATAAAAAATGGTTTTAAAGTTATTTTAGTTTTTTTAGAAGTATCAGTTTTAACTATTTTATATAATCCTAAATTATATACAGTTTCTGTTTTCAATTCAGTTTCATTAGTAGTCTTATTTAAATACCAAACTGGTTCCTCATCATTACTAATACGATTCATGTTAACAACACCAACAATAATTTCTAGTATTATCACAATAAACAAAAGACTAGTAATAATATTAAAAATAATCTTTCCTATTTTCTTTTTCTTCTTTTTATTGCCTTCAACTGTATAAGTTTGTGTTTTAATATCTGTTTGATTATCCATTTTATCTACTCCTCCATATTTTAAATAATAACATAAGTACCAAAAAAAGTAAACTTATTAACCTAAATTTTCCTTGATAGCAGCAATAATTAAATGTGATGATGTCTTAATAAAAGTTTTTATTTGCTCTAAATCAAAAGTATATGCTTTATTTTCTTTAGTATTTTGAATAATAATTCCTGTATAATCAATTAAAATAGGTAATTTAGAAATAGGAATTTCTGACATTTCTATATTTGGCACTACAGCATCATTATAAAACAGTGATAAATCTAAACCATATTCATCAATTAATTGTATGTTTAAATTGGTATAATCATTATAAATCAATTCTGTATATAACGCAGGATCCTTATTAATGTTTTTGCCATTTAAAAGATGAATAGTTTCATTCTCAACTATTTCTGTAATAAAATACTTATTCCACAGCAAATCAGTATATAAATGAATATAATATCCCATTATAAAAGGATTATGTAACTGATTATTATATTTATTTAAGAATGCCTCAACATCTATACTAACACCATCAGTTAAAAAATGGCTTTTAATTTTATTTTCGCCAATATGTTTACTAATATCTGGGGCAATAGAACCTAATAATAGCATATTCAAATCCTTAATTTTTAGTGCTTTATTAATTTCTTTAGCTACACACATATGAATTATAGAACTAGCCATATAATATACCTCCTATTTTTATTATACCACCACTATACATACATATTAAAAAAAGACAGAATGATTAATCATTCTGTTTATCCCCTTCTTTTAACATGGTAGTTATAAATATTCCATAACCTTTTTCTGGTTCATTAACAACAACATGAGTAACAGCACCTATTATTTTATCATTTTGAATTATGGGACTACCACTCATTCCAGCTACTACACCACCAGTATATTTTAATAAATCCTTATCAGTAATTTTAAATAAAATATTTTTTGTAGTATTAGACTTATCAATATTAATAATTTCAATATCATAGTTCTTTAAAATGTTACCAGAAATAACGGTACGTATTTTTGCACTTCCTAATTTAACATTGTCTGGTTCCTCAACCTCGATCACGTCATTATTAGGAAAATCATCTGAATAAACTCCAAAAATACCACTTTCATGATTATCCTTAATTGTTCCATAAACATCATTGCTATAAAATTTAGCTTCTTTTGAACCTGGAGAACCATTGGTACTTGGGTTAATTCCTGTTACTTCCGATTTAAAAATTGTACCATCTTTAATTTCCACTTTTAACATTGTAGCCTTCTCAATAATTTCATGACCTAAAGCGCCAAAAATCTTAGTATTAGGATCAATATATGTTAAAGTACCAATACCATTTATTTGGTCTTTAACATAAAGGCCGGTTTTATAAACTCCATTACTATCTTTTTTTAATTCGAGCACAGTAGACATTACTTTATTATTACGTTCAAATGTAATATCAAGTTTTTCCTTCTCTTTTTCATTATTAATTATAGAAATCATTTCATCGATAGAAGATACTTCCCTACCATTTATTTTGGTAATTAAATCACCTACTTTTAATCCTGCATCTTCGCCGATATAACTATCTTCTACCTTATAAAAACCAACTACCATAACATTTTTAGAATTAATTTTAATTCCAATATTATCTCCACCAAGTATAATTTTATCAGAATAAGCAAATACTATAGATGGAGCTAAAGTTAAAAGAAGAAAAGGGAGAATTAGTAGTTTCTTTTTAAAATTCATAAAATCAACTCCTTTTAAAAATTGACTACATTAGTATTATGTAACATTAAAAAAAATATATATCATGAAAAAAATGGAAGATTTTTTAAATGATATCATCTTTCAAAATACCAAGTCCCAAATGAAAAATAGTACCGTTTATAAGCTCCTGTTTTATCTTTTTTTGAAGATAAGTATTCTCTTGCAAAGTAGTATAATCAACCATTTCATTCTTATGATAAAGAAAATTTAAAATATCAGAAATACAATTTTCTCCATCTTCAACCCAAAATAACTGATAAAACTGATAAATATTAGAGTTTGAGTTCAACAACGAATGAACTTCACTGCTTAATAGCCAAGAATCACAGTAATATTTAAAGTCATTTATTAAAAAATATTTTTTGAGTTCTCTATAAGAAATTTTTAAAGATGATATAACTTCATTATTATCCAATTTTGAACCAGCTGGAATGTGAATTTTGATAGCAGAATAATTTACATATTCATATTGAAGTCTACCTATTTCTATTAATTTAACATTAATAAAATAAACTCCCCATAATAATTGAGATACTCGAATACCAGAATATCCCCTTTCATAAATATCTTTTAAAAGACATTCTCTGACTCTAAACACATGTTTATCTATTTGTTGCTGTTCAAAACCTATTTTTTTCATGTTTTCTTGATGAACAGTAGCACCAAGTAGTAATAAAAGATTAGTGGTAAAAGGATTAACATAAGTGCCAAATAATTCATCTATAGTCTTCTTTTTCCATAATTTTCGTAAATTATCAAATGGATTATTATATAAGACATCATATAAATAGATAAATTTTTCATAAACAGTAGGATTTGTTACCAACTCATCATAACACAAATAACACTTTTCTAAATAAGAATTATCTGTAATCTGGTAAAACTGTAAACATTCTTTTATTTTTTCTCTCATCATAATCACTACCCTATTTCATTTTTAATACAGTAATTTTCAAATTACCAGTTTTATTTTTTAAACATAATATCAGTTAATACAAATTAATAATTGAAGAATAGGCATATTATACTTTTTTCATACAATTTTGATAACAGTATTTCATAATATATATTATTATTCTATTATGATACGCCTTCATTCTATAATTTTATTGTACCACATTTATGGTAAAAGAAAAAAGTAAGTACCATACTTACTTAAATTTATTCTTCAATGTTAAATTCTTCTAATTTGCCATCTTTATTTAAAATACTATTAACTTTTTCTTCAGCATTTTTTAATTTATCATCACATAATTTAGCTAGTTTCATAGCTTCATTGAAGTTTTCAATCGCATCATCAAGTGGAATATTACCACTTTCAAGATTTTTAACAATTACTTCTAATTTTTCTAGATTTTCTTCAAATGTATTTTCTTTTTCTTTTGCCATAAATACACCTCCTATTTTTTAGTTATCTTTTCAACTTTAGTAAGCAAAAAACCATCCTGTAATTCTACCTGTAAAGCATCATTTTTATTTATATTTTTAACACTAGTAATAACCTTATTATCAATTTTAGTTATACTATAACCACGCTTAAGTGTAAGTAACGGATTTAATATTTCCAATTTATTTAATAGTGAAATATACTGATTTTGATTTCGTTCTAGCAAGTGTTTAGTTAGAATTGGTATTTTATCAATTTTATTTTGTAAAGATATTTTTTCATTTTGAATTAAATTCTTCATTACTAGGTGAAGTCTTTCATATAATGTATCAAATTTTTGTTCCTTTACTTGATACATTGAAATAGGATTTTTTAATATATAACTGTTTATTAATGCATCCAAGCGTTCACGATTATTTTTAATATAGTTTTGCATTGACTTATTTAGTCTTAAGTTTATTTGCTTCATATAGTTATAAAAATCAGTTTGATTAGCTACAGCCATTTCTGCTGCACCAGTTGGTGTTGGTGCACGTAAATCAGCAACATAATCAGCAATTGTAAAGTCTATTTCATGACCTACAGCCGAGATTACAGGTATTTTGCATTCATATATTGCTCTTGCCACTTCTTCGTCGTTAAAACACCATAAATCTTCAATGCTTCCCCCACCTCTACCAACAATTAAAACATCTAAATCATATTCTTGAGCTTTTTTAATTTGTTTTACTATTTCAGGAGCAGCACTAGCACCCTGTACTAAGCTTGGAAACAAAATTGTCTTAGTAATAGGCCACCTTCTTTTAATTGTTGATAATATATCTTTAATAGCTGCACCAGTTGGAGCAGTAATAATACCTATTGTTTCAGGAAACTTTGGTATTTTTTTCTTTTTACTAGCATCAAATAAACCTTCACTAGCAAGTTTTTTCTTTAGTTTCTCGTATTCTATATAAAGATTACCTACTCCATCTTGAATCATATCATCAACATATATTTGATAACCACCAGTAGCTTCATATACACTAATTCTACCAGTTACCATTACTTTCATACCATCTTCTGGAGTAAAGTTAATTTTACTAGCTTGACTATAAAACATTACAGCATTAATGCGTGAAGTCTCATCTTTAATAGTAAAGTATAAATGTCCCCTTGTATGAGCCTTAAAATTAGATATTTCACCCTTTAAAAAAACTTGATTCAAATTAGGATCCTGATCAAATTTAAACTTTAGATATCTATTTAATTGGCTTACTGTAATATATTTATCCTCCATATATTACTATTCACCCTCATGATATACTTCATCTAATACAGCATTAATCATTTTAGTAACTTTTTCATCGCTATATTTTTTAGATAATTCTAATGCCTCATTGATAGCAACTACTGGAGGAGTTTCTGTATATTTGAGTTCATAAATTCCAAGTGAAAGAATTGCTTGATCAACCTTATTTAAACGATCCATTGGCCAACTATCCAAATAACGGTTAGCAAGATTATATATTTCATCTTTCTTTTTAAGAATAGTATCAATAGCTGTTGTTACAAAGTCATTTTCTATTTCAAGTTGTTCCTTAATTAATGAATTAGTATCAAATTCAATTCCAGATTCACTAAGAATAAAAACTTGATATAAAACCTTCATAATAATTTCTCTTAATTCACTTCTATTTTTCATTTCACATCACCTGTAATTTAGTTTACCATAAACATCAAAAAAAGTCACTTTAAATGTGACTACCTTTTTTTATTTTTTATTACCTTAATAAGTTCTAAGACAATTCTAATACATCTTTTTCCTTTTTTCTAAAACAGTTTCTTGGAAATAATTTTGACTACTTATATAATTTATAAAGTTTTCATAATCAGTTTTTAAATCATCACCTTTAATTCCCATTTCATTCGGTGTTGAAATATAAATTGTTTTATTTAAGTATTCTTGATCTACTTCTGAAGGAATATATGGAGTTCCATATCCTATGCACCAAGCATAGTTAATACCAAAACAGCATTCTTCACTTCTTAGAATTAATCTTCTCAAAAAATCTGGATTGACTAATGGGAAATACAATCTCTTAGTGTTAATCTTTTCATATTCTTTTTTAAGATTGATGCAAATATAAATCATTTCATTCGTTTCTGTAGCACATTCAAATAAATTAAATACAACATTATATTGTTTTTCTAACTGATTTATTAAATTAATAACACATATTCCTCTATTTGTAATTGATGCTTGGCTTTGATAAGCAGAATACGAAGCATTAAAATTAATAAATATAGTTTGCTTATTAACAGTATCATTTTGTTTATATACCATATTAGTAGGTTTATTATGTAAAAAGCGCGGAATATTAGGATAAAATCCATATACTCTAAAATTTTTAACTGTTGTTTCTATCTCATCATACTTGCATTGTAAAAAATCTATTTTCTGGCAAAAAGTATCATAGTCTTGATTCCATCCATAGTAACATAGGTTCCACGCTTCTTCAAAACTATCGCAACTGTGATACATAGAACGCCCCTTTTTCTCTGAAGCAAGTTTACCAAAAACACTTCTATTTATTGGTAAACTTATAATTTTTTTTAAAAAATCTTCCAAATCAGAATATTCCTGATAAAATAATTTATATCCGTATGTATTAACTACAATTTTTGAGTTATGATCGTCACAATTATTCATATTAACATCTCCAATAAAATCATTTAATAACTAAAGCTACTAAATGATTTATTTTTTTGTCTACCATTATAATTATTTTGACCGTTATTGCTATCAAAAGCATTACGATCAGCATTATAATTTGCACTCAAATGATGTAATAAGTCATCAGCATGGCATAGATAAGGGTCTAAATTTTTAGCAATAGTTATTAAGCTAAAATTATCCAAACTTTGAATTAAAGTTAAATCAAATATTTCTTCAATACTAAATGCTTTACTGTTTATAAGATCTGTTGCATTAATAATATTTCGAGTTGATATTACATGACGAATACCATTTTTGTTAATAATATCTCTAACATTCCAATATAATTCTAGAATTTCAGAGTTATTTGTTACCTTTCTTTCTATCTCTCTATCATAATCTATAATAATAGGAGAAAAACGGTTTAAAGAAGCACCATCTAGAGCTTGTCTACCGCAATAAATGGCATCAGCACCAGTACCAAAGGTATTAGCAGCAGCAATTATTCTAAAGTCTGGATGTGCTTTATAAAATTGACCATCCGGAAAAGCCATGTAATGACTATCGCCAGTACCTATTGCTGAATTAATAGCAAGTAAAGCGGAAGGATTAGAGTTATCAATTTCATCGATAAACATAACTCCACCCTCTGTAAAAGCTCTGAAAAATTGGGTTTTTTGAAAAGTTCCATTTGCATCCATATAACCTAAAATTTTAAATTCATCAGTTACATCATTTGTATAATAGAATTGCAGATTTAAAGCTTTTGCAACTTGTTCAATAATAACATTTTTTCCACTACCTGCAGGTCCCTTTAACAAAACAGGTTTTTTCATTGCAGCTAGTGTTAATACTTGCTTAAATTTTTTATGGAACAATTCACCAGACTTAAATGAAGAATGCCAATCTCCAATATTTATTTCATAACATTTGCACGGATTTATTTCAATTAACTTTTCGCTAGCTTCCTTTACTACAGCGTTTATAATAGCATCCTTAGAATCGTTTATTTCTTCTTCCATTTTTTCATAAGAATCAGACAATTTTTGATTTAATAATTCCGCTTTTTCAATTAAAGCTCGAATATTTTCTAAAGCTTCTAAAGTTGATTCTGATGTAGCTTTATTAAATTTTGTCAAATATGAAGCACTTTTTTCTTGAAGAAGTTTATCTATTTTAATATCAGATAATTTAACAATATCATCAATCATACCTTGTGCTTCTGCCTTTTTATCATTTAGTTGTCTTAATAATTCTTTTTGCTTTTCAAGCATATCTTTTACTTCTGCTAATTGCCTAGTAGTGTCATCTTTTCCTTTTACTGCTTTACTATTCAAATCATCAAATATCTGTTCTAATGATTCCTCTGTCTCTTTTTTTACACTTTTTACTTTGGCGATATAAGCATTAATAACATTGAAAAGTTCTTGATCTTTTTTGGTTATTTCTGCAGGACTGGCACTTAAGACAAGAGATATTTTATCTTGCTCCATGCCAATTTGCTCAATTTTCTCATCAATTTGCTTAATATCCTCAGTAATAGATTTAAAATATTCATAAAGATTGGTTTTAAAATATTCTTTAACACAAGAAATTACAAGTTCTTTCGTACTATCCATATTAGTCCTCCTACTTATTCATAATGCTGAATATGATATTCTTTATATTTTTGATGCAAGTGATTTTCAAAACAATTTGTATAATCTAATGATTCAAGTCCAACTTCAAGTTCAACTTTATCGCTATCTTCTCTATATTTAAACTTTTCATCACAAGGAAATATTATTGTTTTATCAGCAGTAATATTATTTTCTGAAAAAAGTTTACTTTTAATCTTTAGAAGACTTGTAAACGCTTTTTCATCAGTACAGTAACGAATCATCATGTCAATTTGAGCTTTATCATTATCACTTAGTAAAATATTATTACTGCATTTTATTATTTCTTTAATCTTTTTTTCAAAATTACTACTTATACTAGAAAAGATAGATGGTGAAAAAGAAGTTAAGGTACAATAAACCAAAAAGTGATTATAACTAGAATCGCGATAATTAATATCAAAACCAGATTCCAAATTCTTATTAAGTAGCCAAATAAAATAATTAAAGGCAAACTTGCCATCTGTAATAATAGCAAGACCCTTATATGATAATAAAATAAATTCCATTAACGAACATAGGCCGCAAGTCTTTCCAGGATAATTTGGATTAATAACTTCATAAATAAAAGAGAATAGTTTAGTAGTTTTTTCTAAATTACATGCCCCTTTAAAAGCATTACGCGCTAAAATATTAGTTAAATATTCTCCCTGAATATTTGGATTAAATAATCCATCCCCAAAAAAATTTTGCAAAGTGTTCAAATTAATATCAGCAGCATCGGTTTGGCATAAATAAATATCAAGATTTTTATCGCTGACATCATGATAAAGGAATTGTTTTTGTTCTCCTTCAACTTCTCCAAATAATTTATCTAAAGCTATCTCACTCTGCATAAAATCACATCCTCATTAACTCAATACGTTTAAATCTTTGTATATAAATACTAAAAGTACTAACTATAATATCACAAAAATGAAAAAACGCAACCTTTTTTGATAAGTTGCATTTATTAATAAATTACATTTTACTTTTTCATTTCATTTTTTAACTCATACAGAATATTAAGAGCTTCCATTGGTGTCATTTCTAACGGTTTAATTTCCTTCAATTTATCAATTATAGCCTTATTTTCATCCTTTTCTTCTGATTTATTATCATCATCCAAGAATAAACTTGTTTGTGTAAATGTTTGCTTCTTAACATTCTTATGTTCATATACATCTAGTATCTCATCTGCTCTTTTAATAAGTTCATCAGGAAGATGAGCAAGGCTTGCTACATGTATACCATAACTCTTATCTACAGCACCATTTTTTATTTTATGTAAAAAAGTAATTTTTTTATCTTCTTCAATAGCACTAACGTGAACATTTCTAAGATGCGGAAGTTCATTAGCTAAACCTGTAAGTTCATGGTAATGGGTAGAAAATAATGTTTTAGCACCGATTTTATCATGAATATATTCAAGTATTGCCTGAGCAAGGCTCATACCATCATAAGTAGCAGTACCACGACCAAGTTCATCAAATAATATTAAACTATTTTTAGTAGCATTTTGGATAGCAGTATTTGCTTCTTTCATTTCAACCATAAAGGTACTTTCACCACTTACCAAATCATCACTAGCACCTATTCTTGTAAATATTTGATCAAATATAGGAATGATACAACTCTTGCATGGTACAAAACATCCTATTTGTGCCATAATAACAGTAATAGCAAGTTGTCTCATATAAGTACTTTTACCAGCCATGTTAGGGCCTGTTATCAATAAAATGTTTGTATCTTTTCCCATGATAATATCATTAGCTACATATTCACCCTTACTAACTTTTTCTACAACAGGATGCCTTCCATCCTTTATTTGAATAACATTATCTAAAGTTAAAGTTGGTTTAATATAACCATTTTCTTCTGATACAATTGCAAAAGCTAAAAGCATATCAACTTCAGCCAATGTTTTAGATATAATTTGAATTTTAGGAATATATGTTTTAGCTACTTCACGAATATCAGTAAATAATTTAAACTCTAAGTTAATTATTTTTTCTTCAGCGCCAAGTATAATATCTTCCTTTTCTTTAAGCAAAGGTGTTATATATCGTTCCCCAGTAGTTAATGTTTGTTTTCTAGTCCAACCATATTCATCTTTAATTTGACTAACATTTCCCTTACTAACTTCAATATAATATCCAAAAACTTTATTATAACCAATCTTTAAATTTTTAATTCCAGTTCTTTCTTTTTCTTCATTCTCAATTTTCAAGATAAAGTCTTTACTATTTTTTCTAATACTCTTAAGTTCATCTAACTCACTATTATATCCCTCTTTAATCAAACCACCTTCATGTAATCCAATAGGACTATCCGGATTAATTGACTTTTCAAGTAAATCATATAAGTCAGTTAGTGTTTCGATATTTTTATCATAATTAAGTTCATTTAAAATTCTTTTAATATTTGGTAAAGCTAACAAAGAATTTTTTAATTGAATCATATCACGAGCATTACTATTACCATAACTAATTCTACTAGATAAACGTTCCAAATCATAAACTTTATCCAATTCTTCTCTTAATTCTTCTTTTAAAATAAATTCAGTTAGAAATTTTTCTATAACGTCATATCTTCTATTTATTTCACTATAATCAGTTAACGGATTTTCAATGTTAGCCTTAAGCAATCTACTACCCATAGCAGTTTTAGTTTTATCTAAAAGCCATAGTAACGAAAAAGTTCTATCTTGATTACGAATTGTTTCAACTAATTCCAAATTTTTTTTAGTATGTACATCAAACAGTAAATGCTTTTGATGATCAACTAATTCCACTTTCTGTAAATGTGAAAGATTACCTTTTTTTGTTTCTACTAAATAATGAAGTAAATGTTTAACTGTTGTATTAATTCTAACATCCTTAATATCAACAAGCATATAATCATACTCATTACCTTCATAAATATCATCTTGAATAGTAACCAAAATATTATATTGTTCCCTTAAAATTGAAATAATAGAACGATCGATTTTATCATTAACTATAACTTCCTTTAAATTATAGTTAAGCACTTCTTTAATAACCTGTTCTTGGTTATGTTCTAAGATAATAGCATAAGAATATCCAGTAGACACATCAATAAAACTAACACCATAACAGTATTCAAAATCATAAATATTACCTATATAATTATAGTCTTTTGAATTTAGACTATCATCAAGAACAGTTCCTTTAGTAACAACTTGAATAACATCTCTTTCTACCATTCCCTTTGTTTCCTTAGGGTCAGTTAACTGCTCACATATAGCGACTTTATAGCCTTTATCTATTAATTTATCTAAGTAACCCTTATAAGCATGAAATGGAATACCACACATAGGAACTCTTTCATCAAGCCCACAATTCTTACCAGTTAAAGTAAGTTCCAATTCACGACTTGCCATAATTGCATCTTCAAAAAACATTTCATAAAAATCACCAAGTCTAAAGAAAATAATTGTATCTTCATATTTCTCTTTAATATTTAAATACTGTAACATCATTGGAGAAATTTTACTTTTATCTACTTCACTTCGTTTCATTACTACCTCCTGGAAATTTAATTATTTTGGCTAATTCATGAGAAATAGTCAAATTATCCTTATCATATAAATCAGAATACATTGTTTGTAACACATCCGTTATATAATTATTTTTTTCTTCTTCAATTTCTTCAAGTTTAGGTAAAATAGTACCACAAAATGTTCGAAATCCTTTGAAATTTGGATCAGCATTATAATATCTTGATTCATAAAAATTATTAAGTTCTGGCACATAAAGAGGAGTTAAAAAATTACCTTCTTTATCAATATATGATAATATGCTACCTAAAAAAAATCGTTGTCCATCCTCTTTTTTATACAAACTTTTTTCTACAAAAGCTAAAACACGCCCTTCTCTTTCCTCAAAGCTAATATCGGTAAAGGCAGGAGTTAAGATTTCACATCTACGAGGATCATACAAACTAACTTCACACAATCCATCATTAATACTTTCAACAAACCAATAGTTATCATTAACTGTATTAACCAAACGACAATTAATAGAATCATTACCATATATATCAGCCTTTAATAAATAACGATTATTTTGTTTACTAAAGTGATAAGATCTAAAACCACCGTTTTCTTTTTTCATAGTAAAACAACATTCATTTTTATCATTAGTAGTAAAAACTTCAACAAATAAATCAGTTGAAAAAGGAATTATAATTTCTCCTTTTTTATTTACTATTCCAGTATAATCTTTTTTCTTATGAGTAAATTTAACCAAAAGAAAATAATCTATTCCTTCAACACTAGATGTTTCTAGTTTTTTATAACCAAAATCTTGTACATAAATTCTCTTCATAACATCACCAAAGTACTTATTATTATAACATTTAACCAAAGAAAAAGAAATGCTATTTTTTACATTTCTTTTAACTTTTCTAATGCTTCTTTAAAAGTACTAACACCAATAATTTTAATTTTATAATTATGCTTATTTTGCTCTCTAATAGCTTCTTCGTAATTTTCACCATTAGGCACCAAAAAGACATCACTCTTGGCTTTTACAGCACCTTTCAATTTATATTTAACACCGCCTATTTCTCCAACAGTACCATCTTCACTAATTGTACCTGTACCAGATATTTTAAGACCCTTAGTTATATCTTCACTAACTAATTTATCATAAATGAATAAACTAAGCATTAATCCTCCACTTGGACCAGATTCATTATTACTAAAGTTAAATTCTAATTTTCTATTTGTATCATAATCATAAATAGTTTCAAAAGAAATACCAATTATTTTTCTACCATTTTCTTCCCAAACAGTAGCATATTTATCAATCATTTTATCATTTTCTTTAACAGTGATTACTATCCTATCTCCAACTTCTTTATTACTTAAAATAGAAGTAACAGAACTAATATCAGTAACTTCAACATTATCAACCTTAATTAACTCATCACCTATTTTTAAATTTGTATTACTTTCCTGTGCAACATACACAATATAATTATGTCTATTTGTAAGTTTATAAGAGATACCAGCATTATTATAGGCCGTTATAACAGCATTTTGATTTGCCTTTAATAAAGATATTTGATCTCTTATCAAAATGTCTTTTCTAGTCTCATCATTAGATAAAGTAAGTTCCTCTTTAGAAACAACATCCCAACTATTTAAAACATAAGACATAATATAAGTAGGAAGAGTTGCATTTATTTCAGAAACATAACACATATTAAAACTACCCTTAGAATTACTACCTTCAGATACTTCAACTTTATCACTAATATTTATAATTCCTCCACCAGTATATATATAATATGGAAGTGGATATAACATTGTAGCCATTATCACTATATATAATAATAGCCACAAATAATTTTCTTTAATAAATCTTTTCAATTTTTCATATATTTTAATATACATGTAATCATTCCTTTACTAAATTATAACACGAAGGAAAAAAATTTATGAATAAAAAAGCAATTAATATAGTTATGATATGTCTACTACTGACAATAATATATTTTATGATAACTGCATCTAATAAGGTTATAGAAAGTGTTAATTTTTCTATATCTATTTGGAAAGACAACCTATTTCCAACATTATTTCCTTTTTTTGTTGTTTCTAGTCTGCTTCTTAATTATGGTTTTGTAGACATACTTGGCAACTTATTATCAAAACCTATGAATAAATTATTTCATCTACCAGGTTGTTGTGGTTTTGTTTTAGCAATTAGTTTAGTTTCCGGCTTTCCTTCAGGAGCAAAATACACTAAAGACTTAGTCGAAAACAATTTAATTACTACAAAGCAAGCAGAACGACTATTAACATTTACTCATTATTCAAATCCATTATTTATTTTAGGAATGATTGGTTCTATCCTTTTAAATAATCAAAAGTTAGCCTATTTAATTATAATAGCCCATATTGTAAGTGGACTTTTAGTAGGTATTATTTTTAGAAAAAAAAACTATTATTCTTGCGAAAATATGCAAAAAAAATCTAATAAAACATCAAAAACTTTTGGACAGCTATTAACCGAAAGTATAATGTCTAGTTTAAATACTATGTTTTTATTATTAGGTATTGTAACTATATTTTTAATCATTAGTACCATTATTAAAAATATAGTATCATTACCGCCTATATTAAGTACTATAGTATCTGGTATCTTAGAAATGACGCAAGGAGTAAAATTAGCATCACTAATGCAAACAAGTGAGTTAATTAAAATTATAATTATTACCGGTATAATTTCATTTGGAGGACTAAGTGTACATATGCAGGTATTAGGAATTATTTCTGAACAAAAAATAAGATACAAGTATTTCTTTTTAGCTAGAATAATTCATTCCATTTTAGCCATGTTACTTGTATCAATTATCTATATATTATTTATTAATTAGAAATAGGATCTGTAGTAGCAACAATATGTATTCCAAAATCTTCTTCAAAATCAATGTGTGAAACATAAACATCTATTGAATAAATATTTACTACAGTACCATCAGTTAAAATAGCAGAATCAGTACTCAAAATATTATTATCTTCAATAGTAATGCTTTGAAAATCAAGAATAGTTCTACCATTTGGAATTTTTTCTGGTAATGTATCATGAAGCTTATATTTCTCGCCATCATAATATAAAAATTTATTTTCTATGCTATCTCTATCATTAACATTTATTAAACTAGTGCCAAACACCTTTTGACTACCATCTTTAAATACTATATTAACACAACGAGATAATCCAGTAATTGTAGCACATTCGCCATCCATATTTACTTCTTCTATACCAAGTTTTAATATATCATCTTGAATATCCTTAGTTAGAGTATTTTTAAATGTATCCATTTCCAACTTTTTAATACTTAAGCTCGCTTTATCACGATAACTCATAACAATAGTAAGCATTCCTATTACCATTACCATAATCAAAGCAAATGTTAATACTATCTCAATAATACTCATACCTTTATTATTTAATTTCATAATATAATCACCTACTTTAATTTATTCTTATCTACTATAATAACTGGCCTTATACCAATATTAGTAGCATCACTAATATCATTAGGAATTATTTTACCATTTTTTACAGCCCAAGCCATTCCATTATTAGTAGCAGCCATCCAATAACCATTAGTAGTTAAATTACTACTCAAAAATTTAATATTACTATTCAGTTCGGTAGCAAAAGAACTATTTATATCAAAGCAAATTCTAGTTGTTTCACATCCTAACAGTATATAAATATCATTATCATTAAGTAATCTAGCACGACCTCCGGTATAAGACACTGTATAACCATTACCAGATACATAATTATCACTATCAGTTAATATATTAGCATTAACCCATCCATCAGTTAGTGTCTTTAATTTAGAAATTAAAGTATCAGGGTAGCTTACATTACCAGTGCTATTAAATGTAACAGTTCCAGGTAAATTATTTGCCAAAATAAGTGTTACCGTACTATCTTTAGAAGAACTATTTTTTAATACATAAAACTCCCTGTCACCATCACCAGGATTAAAAGTAACTACATCACCAATATTATATTTACTATATGTTCCAAGAAAAATACCAATATTTACATATTTAAGTGAAGTTGATAAGTCACTATTAGTAACAGTTCTAGTCATAAATAATCGATATTTACCATTTACATTTTTAGTACCTTGTTGATTATAAAAAGAATCAACATTAGGTAATTGATTAACATAACCACGGAAATTGCTCAATTTACCCGAATCAAAAAAATCATTTTCCTTAACTTCTTCTCTAAAATTAGTAATATCATATTTAGTAATAAAAACATAATCTTCATCAGTTATACTCAAATTATTTTTTATTTTAACGCAATAATCTTCATCTCTATATAAAGATTCATTGCTACAATTAGTCATATCAATATACGTATGATTATTTAAATATTCATCAACATAATTCAAATCAGCATATTTAAGTATAACTTGTTTCATTAGATTACTAGCATATACAGAATCAACATCATCATAAGAAACCATTTTTTCATATTCACCAATATTAGGCACTATATTTTGATATACCATAATAAACAAAGTAACCACAAATATAGTTACAATTAGCGTTTCAACAAAGACAAACCCATTCTTATTCAACATTTTCATAAAATTCACTATCCTTTATTGATTATAGTCTAAAAATATTATATAATAAATTAGAATAAAATACCATAAAAAGAATAAAGTTGAGGGAAAAATATGATAAATTATGATGTAGAAAAAACACCAATCGTTGATTTGGTTAATAAAATTATTATTACTGGAGTAAGATCAAGAGCTTCTGATATCCACTTTGATCCACAAGAAGATGGATTAAAAGTAAGAATGCGTATTGATGGTGATTTAAGAGATCATGCTATTATTCCTAAAAGTGCTGAAAGAAACTTAATCACCAGAGTTAAACTTATTTCAGGCATGAACATTACTGAAAATCGTCTACCCCAAGATGGAGCTATAAAGGGTAAAATTGATGATACCGATTTAGACATGCGTGTTTCTGTCTTACCAACCAACGAAGGCGAAAAAGCAGTAATTCGTATTTTAGATTACTCTATGAGTTTAAATGGATTAAAAAGTTTGGACTTCTCAAAAGAAAATTATGCTAAAGTCGAAAAAATGTTAACTATTCCTAATGGTATTATTTTGGTTACTGGTGCTACAGGTTCAGGTAAATCTACAACAACCTATTCAATGTTGCAGGAATTAAATGATGAAGAACGAAATGTTATAACAGTAGAAGACCCAATAGAAATGAATATTGAAGGCATTAATCAAGTACAGGTAAATGCTGACATTGGATTAACATTTGCTAATGTTTTACGTTCTATATTAAGACAAGACCCTAATGTAATACTAATTGGAGAAATTCGTGATTCTGAAACTGCTCAAATCGCTGTACGTGCATCTATTACTGGACACTTAGTATTATCAACTATCCACACCAACAACTCATTAAGTACTATTGAAAGACTACTTGATATGGACGTTGAAAGATATTTGTTATCAAGTGCCCTTGCAGGAATTGTATCTCAAAAATTAGCTAGACGTCTTTGTCCACATTGCCGAAAATTAAGGCCTACTACTCCATTTGAAAAAAACTTATTTAAAAACATTTTAAACCAAGATGTTCCAGAAATATGGGAAGCAAATAAATGTGAAAAATGTTCCAATGGTTATCACGGCAGAATAGCTATTCAAGAAGTACTTTTGATTGATGAAGAATTAAGAGATGCGCTTGCTAATGAACATTTAAAAAAGGAAGACTTAAGAGAAATGGTGTATGGAAGAAATCACACTATAACGCTTTTACAAGATGGGCTTGATAAAGTTCTAAAAGGATATACTACTTTTGAGGAAATCTATAAATTAATTGAAATTGAAGACGATATTGATACTAAAGTAGCTAAAGAAAGAGTATTTGAAGACAAATAAATAAAAATACAGTTAAATAATAACTGTATTTTTATTTATTCAAAACACTACACTTCTATTTTAATCAATAACCTTTTTCAATATTTCCTGATTAATATCATCAATACTACGTAAGCTACCATCATTACTGCAATCGATTGTAGTCCAATTATATAATCCAGCAAGTTCCATGTAAGTTCTTTCTGTATTCATTTGATAAGAAGCATCTTTTTCATTTTCATCCAAATAAGTACGATTTTTTTGTAATTCCTTAGTTATAATATATGGTACATGAAGAAAAATAGTCAAATCAGCTTTAGGCAATTCCAGTAACCAATATTCTAACTTATCAATCCATTTAAATAAATTAAATCTTTCTTCGGAATCAGCTATTTTAGCACCCTGATGAGCCATATTTGAACTAACATAGCGGTCAAGTACCACATAATAGTCTTGCTCTAAATATTCTTTAATCTTAGAGAAATTGTATTTTCTATCAGCAGCTAAATATAAACAAAAAACTTTAGGATCAAGTTTTACTGGTCCTTCAGGAAACCAGCATTCACCAATCTCAGGTTTACCTAATAAAGGACCGCCAACAATTTTACCAGTAGCAGTATCATACATAGGAAAAGAAAAATTAATAGCCTTAAGACCCATTGCTCTTAATTTTTTTACTAACAGCTGGCTTTGTGTTTCTTTACCTGAACAATCAGTACCTTCAATAACGATTAACTTACCTTTTTCCATATAAATCACCTACTCTATAATTTCATTATTTTCAAATTTGATATCTAAAAATTTCCTACTTGCCAAATAATCACACATATGAACAAAATTTTGATACTTATCTTTAGGTTTAGGTAATATTTCTTCTTTAGTATAAGGATGAGTATTCCATGGTCCCATATGTGATTCAATCACGCTACATAAAAACGAAACATCATCATCACTCATTTTTAATTCTTTTCTATGCTCTTTAATCAAATTACTAGCTAAAAGAGGATGATCAGCCCTTGTATATTTTTCTTCTGGAATTCCATGCTTAACACCATCATGCATTGTAAGTGCTATCAAAAATAAATCTTTTTCTCTTGAAGTATATTTATCCCCTATACAAGGATCATTAAGTAGTTCATAAGCAATTCTAACAGCAGCCTTAGTATGTCTTAATAGTCCACCATCACCTAAAGAAAAGGCAGGATGGTATTTCCCAGTTGAAGAAGCCGCTACTTTAAAGAAATAATCAGGTAACAATTCAATAAGTTTTTTAAAATCATCTATATACTCAGAATTTTTAATATATCCAATTTCTGTCTTAAAGTAATCAATTTTATTTATATTATCAATCATATCTATTACACACCTCATTATGTTAATTACACATATATTATACAATAAGAACAATTGTTTGACAATCTAATTAAACAAATTTTATTAAGATTTCATTAGAGATATACCAATATTTAGGATTTAAATAGTAACTTTTTTCTGTTTCTAAAATTATATTTTCTTCGAGTAACTTTTCTATATTAAAATATTTGATAAAATCAATATCAAATTTTTTAATAAATAATTCCTTATTAACGCCATTTAAAGTACGTAGACCCAAAATAGCATAATTAGAAGCATCTATTTCAGGAGTAATTAATTCTTTTTCTTGAACATAATTACCTAACAAGTATTTATTAACATTCTTAGTATTAGTATAACGATATCCATCTGCATAACCACTTGCATTAATACCAAATCCGTAATATTGTTGATTTTTCCAATAAGTCATATTATGTTTTGACTCATAACCAGGATAGGCATAATTACTAATCTCATAGTGAATATAGCCATGATGTGTTAATATATTTTCTATCGTTTCATACATATCTCTATCTACATCTTCAGAAATAGGCAATACTTTTTTTATGCCAAGTATAGTATTATCTTCAATCATTAAAGAATAAGTTGAAATATGTGGAACTCCTAAATCTAAAAATAACTCTATGTCTCTTTTTAAAATGTTTAAATCTTCATTGCAAACAGCATATATCAAATCTATATTTATATTATCAAAGTATTTTTTAACTAAATTAATGCATTTTATTATATCTGTTTTTGTATAATTTCTTTCTAAAAAAGCTAAAACATCAGTATCAAAAGATTGAACTCCAATACTAATACGATTAACCTTATGTTTTTTAAATAATTCAAGTTTTTCTAATGTAATATCTGTAACATTACATTCAATAGTAAATTCAATATTATCATGCTTTTGAATATCATCAGTAATTCTAAATAATTTATTCAACTGATTGATACTTAAACTCGAAGGACTACCTCCTCCAATATACAATGTTTCAATAATTTCATTTTTATATTTTTGAGTTATTTCCCTTTTTAGACAATCCAAGTATTTATCAACCAAATCACTATTATAATAAAACTTACAAAAATCACAGTAACTGCAGATACTCTTACAGAATGGTATATGAATATAAATACTATTTGTCATCTTTTTCTAGCATCATTTAAAACAGATTCATTAGTTTTAAAATATGTTTGATTTGCCAATGACACTTCTGATAATAATCGTTGAGTTTCATCATCATCTATTCTTTTAATAGCTTCATAAATAGTACTAGTTGGAACATTATATTTTTTTGATAATTGTTCCAAGGTAACATAATTATCAATTCTATCCTGAGCCATTTCAATAGAATCATAATCGCTAATACCCGCACTTCTTTTGCCAATACGACCGTCTGCTATTTGTCCATTCAATTCAATTATTTTTTGTACTTCTTTCACTTTAAGATATAATTCAAAATCTATTCGCTGTAATTTATCAACATCATTAATATATTTTTTAATACTTGATACAGATTTACCAAAAGCACCAGCCGTTTCGTTTATAGTAGCTCTATTATTAATTATGTAATTAGCAACTTGTTTAATTAGTTCATCCATAGTTCTATTCCTCCATTTTAAGTACTGCTAAGAAAGCTTCTTGTGGTACCTCAACTCTACCTATTTGTTTCATCCTTTTCTTACCTTCTTTTTGTTTTTCTAGTAGTTTTCTTTTTCTAGTAATATCTCCACCATAGCATTTAGCTAAAACATTTTTACGAAGTGCCTTAATATCTGTTCTAGCAATAACATGATTACCAATTGATGCCTGAATAGGAACTTCAAACATTTGTCTTGGAATAAGTTCTTTCAATGATTCAACTACGGCTTTACCTCTATTATAAGCAAAATCTTTATGTACTATTACACTCAAAGCATCAACCAATTCACCATTTAATAATATATCCATTTTTACTAAATTGCTTTCCTTATAACCAATAAATTCATAATCAAAGGAAGCATATCCTTTAGTATATGATTTTAATTTATCAAAGAAATCATATACTATTTCTGATAAAGGTATTTCATAATGTATATTAACTCTAGTTTTATCCAAATAATCCATACTAATATAATTACCACGTTTATTTTGACACAACTCCATGATAGGTCCAATATATTCACTAGGTGTAAAAATATTAGTTTTAATATAAGGTTCTTTAATACTAGCTATTTTTTGTCTGTCAGGAAGACTGCTAGGTGAATCTATCGTAATAATTGAATGGTCAGTAAGTTCAACCTCATAAATAACGCTAGGTGATGTAGCTATTATCTCAATTCCAAACTCTCTTTCAATTCTTTCTTCCGTTATTTCCATATGAAGTAACCCTAAAAAGCCACATCTAAATCCAAAGCCTAATGCAGTAGAAGTTTCTGGATCAAATACAAGAGATGCATCATTTAATTTAAGCTTTTCTAATGCTTCACGCAAATCTTCAAATTTACTAGATTCAATTGGATAAATACCACAAAATACCATTGATTTCATAGGTTGATAACCTGGTAAAGGTGTTAAAGCCGGTCTATTATTATTAGTTACCGTATCTCCCACTTTAACAGTAGTAATATCTTTAATACTAGCAGCAATAAAACCAACTTCACCTGCTGTAAGTTCTTGCTTTTTAACTTCTTTAGGTGTCATTACTCCAAGCTCTGTAACATCATAGATAGCCCCAGTTTCCATTAATTTAATAGTATCTCCTACTCTTAAAGTACCTTCTTTTATACGGCAAGATATAATAACTCCACGATATGAATCAAAGAAACTATCAAAAATTAAAGCCTGAAGAGGTTTAGTCTTATCACCTTTAGGAGCTGGTATCCTTTCAATAATGGCTTCTAACAATTCCTTAATTCCCTGTCCTGTTTTAGCACTAGTATATATAAATTCATCACTATCAAAGCCAATCGCATCTATTAATTCTTGCTTTACCTTCTCTGGATTAGCATTAGGCAAATCTATTTTATTAATAACAGGTATTATAGTAAGATCATGCTCTAAAGCTAAATATAAATTAGCTAAAGTCTGTGCTTCAATCCCCTGAGCAGCATCAACTACTAATAATGCTCCCTCACAAGCAGCTAAACTTCTACTAACCTCATATGAAAAATCAACATGACCAGGCGTATCAATTAAATGAAGTAAATATTCTTCATTTTGATAGTTATATTTAAGTCTAACAGCATTAAGTTTAATAGTAATACCACGTTCACGTTCAATGTCCATAGAATCTAAAGTTTGTTCCTTAAGCTCTCTCTTTTCTAAAGCACCAGTTTCCTCTAACAGTCTATCTGCTAACGTGCTTTTACCATGATCAATATGAGCAATAATAGAAAAATTACGTATATTTTCTTGTTTCATGTCTTCACCTACTTAATGCAATTATTATATCAAAAAAAGTACTAGTTTAATAGTACTTTTACAATTATAAATACATAAATGTTACCAACTAACTATACAAATAAAGTAATTGTTAGTAATAAAACACCAAGTAAAACACCTAAAATAGTAATTCTTTTTTGTTTAGTATAGATAATTTTTGGTAATAATTCTAGTAGTAATATGTAAATCAACATACCAAGTGTCAAAGTCAAAGATATTCCTTCAACTAGTTCCATAATATCATTAAATGGTAAACAAGAAATTAGTATTCCGCCAATAAAAGTCGAAAGAGAAATACCCATTATAATTAACATAGTATGTTTTTTGTTTTTATTTGCTTTATAAAATGCAGAAGTAATAACCATTCCTAAAGGAATATTATGAAGTCCAACTCCTACACATGCCATAAGCCCAGCCTTTATATCAGAATTAACTAATAAATAAATAGCCATTCCCTCTACTATATTATGAATAACTAAAGCAATACTAGCAACCATTCCTATATGTTTTAGATTTTTATCATCATCACTAGTAGTACTTAAATTATCTTCATGATCGGGTACAAAATAATCAAGTATTTTTAATAATACAAATCCAATACTAGCGCCAATTATAATATATAAAGTGTCATAGATTAAGTTTCCACTTCCTATAATTTCATAAGCTTCAGGTATAAGATCAGTAACAATAAGCATTGCAATAACACCAAAAGCTAAACTAATAGAAAACTGAATAAATCTATCATTATTTTTAGTTAAAAATACTATCACAGCTCCTAGTATAATAAATAATCCCAATAAAAGTGTCAATAATAGTCCCATAGCTAAACTCCTATTTAATTAAAGTATATATAATTACCACAATACCTAATATTATTCGATACCACATAAACAGCTTAAAATCATGTTTTTTGATATATTTAAGTAAAAATTCAATACATAAAAGACCAGATATAAAAGCAACACCTACACCAATAATAAATATACTTAGATTACTACTAATAGTAGTAATGGTAGCAGAATCAAAGACTGATAGTACTACAGCTCCTAATACCACTGGTGCTGATAAATAAAAAGAAAATTTAGCTGCATCTTCTCTATTAAGTTTTAATCCCCTAGCACTAGCAATAGTAGTACCACTTCTACTAAAGCCAGGAATTAAAGCAAAAACTTGACTGCAACCAATTATAATAGCATCTTTAAATGTCATAGTATCTAAAGTTTTAATTTCTTTAGTATTCTTATCAACTAAATATATAATAATACCCATTATAATTAAGGCACTACCTATTATAATAAAATTATTTCTGATGGCATTTTCAATAATACTTTCAAATAAAACACCAACTATAGCAGCCGGAATAGTTGCTACAACTATATACCAAAATAGTTTACCTTCTTTAGTTTTAGTTCCTTTAGTAAGTCCTGAAATAACCATATTCCAAAAGTCTTTAAAGAAATAAATAACTATAGCAAGTAATGTACCAAAATGAAGTGCAATATCAAAAACTAATGATAAATCGCCACTAACACTACTAGCACCTATTCCAAATAAATCTCTAAAAATAATAAGATGAGCACTAGAAGAAATTGGTAAAAATTCAGCTATTCCTTGAATAATAGCTAGTATAATAACACCAATATCCATTATTTTTCACCTAACTTATAACCAACTAAACCACCAAGTACTAAGAAAATAATACCAATAACCACTTGAGGAACAGTATAAACAATAGTACCAACTTCATGATATACAGAAACAGGAATAGCTAAAACACTAGCTATAATAAATCCAATAACACCAAAATAAGTCAAAATTTCGAATTTAGCAAGTAACCATTCAATTAATTTAGCTATTAAAACAATACCAATTAATACACCTACTCCAAAGAAACCAGCTATTAAAATATTAGAACCAATATTATTAAAATGTGTTAAATCTTTAATAACATTAACAATTGGGAAATAATATCCTAGTAACATAAGTACTAACGAACCACTAACACCAGGAATAACCATAGTTGCTGCTGCAATAGTACCAATAAGAGTTAAATTTAAGTAACCTAGTATATTTAAATTAGAAAAATCAGCATTACCTAAATTACCACCAAATATTTCTTTAGAGAAAGCTAAAACCATAACAAGTAAAAATGTAAGTAAAGCAATAACATAACTACTTGGCTTTTTAGTTTCTTTAGTACCTTTAACTTTAGCAAGTAACATTGGAATTCCTCCAATTACCAATCCCATAAAAAATAATGTTGTTGGGATAGGAAACTTTTCAAAACTTTTAGTTATGACATTACTCATAGTTAAAATAGATAAACCTATGCCTATAAATATTGGAAGTAAAAACTTAATATTTTCCTTTAAATTAGAAAAGAAATGACTAATAGCGCCAATAAATCCTTCATAGATTCCCATAGTCAAAGCTAACGTTCCTCCACTAACACCAGGAATTATATTAGCAATTCCCATAATAAATCCTTTAACAATTAAAACAATATTCTTCATAAACTCTCCTTATAATAAACTATAAAAATTATACCATACATTAAATATTATGCAAAGAAAAACTAGACAAATCTAGTTTTTAACGAATAACCTCCATAATAGCAGGTACTATTTGCTTCTTACGTGAAACAACACCATCTATATATGCACCTTGTTTAATATCAGTAATATCAAATCCATCAGCAACAATTTCACCTGAACCATCAGTGTAAAGTAAATAACTACCATTTCTAATAATATCAGTAATAACTAATAAAACTAAACGATAATTTTTATTTTTAGCAAGCTCATTGATATATTGAATATATTCACCCTTATGTGATAATACAGAATCAATATCTAAAGTAAATACTTGACTAACAGCAAAACTAATATCATCACTTGTAAATCCTTTAATATCAGTATTAACTATTTCTTCAATTGTTTTACCTTGTAATGAAGTACCAGCCTTAAACATTTCAAGTGCATAATCATGATAATTAATATCAACTATTTTAGCAAGATTTTTAACTACTTCTCTATCTAAATCAGTAGTAGTTGGACTAGTAAGTGCTAAGGTATCAGATAATACCCCTGATAGCATAAGTCCAGCTATTTCTCTTGGTATTTCTATATTATTTTCTTTATACATTTGATAAATAATAGTATTAGTACATCCAACAGACATATTTCTAAAATTAATAGGATTTTTTGTAGAAATATTACCTATTTTATGATGATCTACCACTTCAACAATATCAGCTTCTTCTAAGCCATCTGCACTCTGTTCTAATTCATTATGATCAACTAAAATAACTTTTTTACGCTTTTTATCTGTAATTTCAGTAATACGAATCAAACCTTTACATACACCATTTTTACCTATAATTGGATAGTTATTATGTTTTAATTTATTAGTCTTAACAACAAAATCGTCATAATATGTAGCTTCATCAAAAGTATATGGTCTGTCTTCAGGAACTATTGTTTTTAAATAATTAGAAAGTCCAATAACTTTAGTAGTACGGAAAGTGTCAAATCCTGTCCTAATAATATTAACATGATTTTCTCTTGCCATTTGCAAATGTTCTTCTTTAATTTCACCGTTACCTACTATTATCAAAAGTTTAACTTTAGACATAATAGCATATTCAATAACGCTATGACGATCTCCAACTATTAGAATATTATCACTACCAAGATGAATAGTATTCATAAATGTAGAGCTACGATAAGCAGCTGCCATAATACCACCAATAATTTCATCATCAAAACGAAGTATTTCTTCACCTTCTAATGTTTTAACTATATTATCATATGATGTATTAAGTTTACTAAAATTACCATCAATTAAATCTCTAGTAATCATTTTAATAGTTACTAAGCCAACAAATTTCTTATTATCATCAACAACAGGCACACCAGTAATACCTTTATCTAACATATATTGGTATGCTTCACCAATAGATATTTTTTGATTAACAAAATAATCCTTATGATAATTCAAATCTTTTAATTGTAGTTTAACATCATTTATTAAAGCCGGTGTACTAACTCCAAATGTCTTAAGTACAAATTTAGTTTCATCATTAACTTCTCCAAGTCTAACAGGTACAGTATGCATACCAAGTTTATTTTTTAAGTATGATAAACTAATTGAACTAGTAATAGAATCAGTATCTGGTTTTTGATGTCCAAATATATATATTTTTTCCATAATAAAATTACCTCTTTTTCTATATCAAAACTACTGTATGAATTATACAATATTTTACAATAATTTACAATTACTAAAATAACTTTTTTAAAACAAAAAAGAGATTTTAAAAATCTCCTAAAAAATCATCTATTGTCATTAATCTATCATCTATTTCTTTAAGTGAAACTTTATTAGTTGTTGGTTGTTTCTCTTCCTTTTTTAAAGGTTTCTCTTCTTTCTTTTCTTCTAATGTTTCTTCAAGTATTTTGGAAGTTATTTCAACTACTTCATCTTTTTCTATATGTTCAGTACTGATATTTTCATTATTATTATCAAACAATTCATCACTATTATCATTATTATTGTCATCAGTATTTGTTAAATTATTTTTAGTAAGCAATTCAACTACTTTAAAGGCATCTATTACATTATGTTTAGAAATAGTACTACCAGTTGAATAACGATCCATAATTGGGAATTCACTAGTTTTTAAAAGATTAATATCAGGGGTTTTAATTCCAACATGATCTCTACCAGTAGTTAAGAACGTTCTAACTGTATGATATGGGTTAGTCTTAACTTCTCTCAATAGTAATAATCCTCTATGAGCGCGAAGTGATTTCTCAAACTCAGTAATTTTAACACGTTTACCAGTTCCCTTATCAGTAATAACAAGTAAATATTCATCTTTATTACTATCAAAATTACATGCAGATACAACCACATCATCCTTAAGTTTAATAGCTTTAACACCACTGGCTTTAACACCAACAACAGGTATTTCTTCCTTATCAAACCATAATCCATAATTACTATTTGTAGCTATAAAAATATCATTATTTAGAGTAATAAAAGCATTAATTACACTATCATCATCTTTAAGCTTCATACATTGAATTGGTTTAGAATAACGAGAAACTTGGAATTCTTTTAACGGTGTACGCTTAATCATACCATTTTTAGTAGCTATCGCAATATCTAATTTATCATCAAAATTACATACTGGAATGACACTAACTATTTCTTCCATTTCCTCTAACTTAATAAGATTACTAATATGTTTACCAATATCTTTCCACTTAATATCGAAAATAGTATGAACTGGAACATATAAATAATTACCTAAATTAGTAAATAGTAGCACTGTATCTAAGGTATTTAATTCATATAATCCTAAAATATAATCATTATCCTTAAGCATAGCTTCATCAGTAGATGCCTGATAACTACGCCAAGATGTACGTTTAATATATCCATCCTTAGTTACCATAACCAGAACATCTTCTTTAGGTATCATAACTGTTGTATCAATTTTTATATCTGTTATTTCATCCTTAATATCTGTTCTTCTCTCAACAGCATATTCTTTTTTAACTCTACGAAGTTCATCTTTCATAACCGCTTTCAACTTATCATCACTAGATAAAATACTTTCTAGTTCACTAACTATTTTTCTTAAACTTTGAAGTTCAGCCTCAAGTTCTGTAACATCAGTATTAGTTAATTTATATAACTGTAACATAACTATAGCTTCAGCCTGTAATGGAGTAAAATCAAATTCTTTAACTAAATTATCTTTAGCATCACTTTTATTTTTACTAGCACGTATTACACGAATAACTTCATCTAAAATAGATAAGCATTTAATTAACCCTTCTACGATATGAAGTCTAGCTTGAGCAGTGTTTAAATCATATTCTGTTCTTTTAGTTATAACTTCTTTTTTAAACTCAATATAAGAATCTAAAATAGCTAATAATCCTAACTGTTTTGGTCTTCTATGATCAATCACAATCATATTAAAGTTATATGATACTTGTAAGTCAGTATTTTTAAGTAAATAATTTAGAATAAGTTCACGATTAGCATCCTTTTTAATATCAATAGCTATTCTTAAACCATCTCTATCAGATTCATCTCTTACTTCTAAAATACCATCTATCTTCTTATCAATTCTTATTTCATCAATCTTACGAACAAGTAAAGCCTTATTTACTTCAAAAGGTATTTCACTAATAGCAAGTACTGTTTTATTTTTATCTTCTTCAAAACTACATCTTGATTTAACTATTATCTTACCTCTACCAGTCTCATAAGCACTACGTATACCATCAATACCTTCAACAATACCACCAGTAGGAAAGTCAGGTCCTTTTACTATATCCATAATAGTATCCAAATAACAGTTAGGTGAATCTATTCTTTTAATAGTTGCATCAATTATTTCACCTAAATTATGTGGTGGAATATTAGTAGCATAACCAGCACTAATACCAGTTGCACCATTAACTATTAAGTTAGGAAATCTAGCTGGTAAAACCGTAGGTTCAATTTCTGAATCATCAAAGTTAGGGGCCCAAATAATTGTTTCTTTATCAATATCTTCTAATAACTCATTACTAATTTTAGAAAGTCTAGCTTCAGTATAACGCATCGCAGCAGGACTATCTCCATCCATTGATCCATTATTACCATGCATATCAATATATGGTGTTGATTGTTTCCACCACTGACTCATACGTACCATAGCGTCATATATAGAGCTATCTCCATGTGGATGGTA
>CAKPDJ010000012.1 GCA_934148875.1 uncultured Bacilli bacterium | reverse complement strand
GGTACTAAAGATATTAATAATAATAATAATGAATAAGTAAATATTAATATTGTTGTTGCCATATTTGAATAACCAAAGCTTTTTAAAATAGCTATATCAATTATGTTATCATTAATAATAACATAATTTATTATTCCAACAAATAATATAATAAATAACATTACTATTTTTGATAAATTAACCATTCCATTTGAAAAACCTTTATACCGATTTAAAATATTACTGTTTTTATCATTAATTATTGAATCATAAGAACCATAACTATGTATCTTCTTTAAAAAATTATCCACATTATCATAGTCATTAATTTGAACAACTATTTCATGTATATTATTTAAATCAATAATACTATATAAAAAATCGTAAGAACAAATTATTGAATTATTAATTTGATGATTCATACTTATGTTATAATTAATGTCATCATAGATTCCTGCTACTGTAAGTTTATATTCATAATCATTAATATGTACATTTATAGTATCATTAATATTTAGATTCATAGATTTTGAAACAATGACTTCATTCTCACTATTAATATAACTACCATATTTGATATCAATTATATTATCATCAATATAAATAAACTCAGTTGTGTCATTTTGATAGTGCATTAAGGGGTAATACTTTTTAGCTAATTTTGTTTTTTCAATATCACTTACCATATCAGAATATTCTTTGGAAGATGATATAGTAGTATAACTATCTATAATATACTTATTTTTTATGTCATTGTATTTATTTTCTATACCATTGCTTAAACCTAGAATACTTATATAACTAATTATCATTATAGTAAACATTCTAATAGAAAATCTACATAATTTTTTTTTCTTTAAAACATTTAGCAATAAAAAATTATATTTCTTCATCACTTAATTCCTTTATTATTGAATTCTTATTTTTTGATATAGACACATAAACAGATAACATAGATGATAATAGCACAACAACAAAGCTATAAATGATAGATAGGTATGATATGCATATACTAAATCCTGTCTCTATATTTGAAGAAAAAACAATATTCAATATTATATATATTATAATTTCTAGTAATATACTTATGAAAAAACTAGTTATTGTAAGAATAATTTTTTCTAAATAATTAACTTTTATTAATATATTATTACTATAACCTAATGATTTATAAATTAAATTATTTTTCTTATCGTATTGTAAAAATTTATTATTAACTACTACTAAAATTATAAAATTAATCACTAAAATAATAGATGAAAGTATAATAAAAACTGTGGTAATAAGATTAATTCCTGTTGTATCAATGTTTACCAATTTATTTGTTGAATAGCCCATAGATTGAATTGCATCTAAAGTCTTGTCTATTTTTGATACATCTTTTACAACAGCTAATTTAGTACTATTTTTTCCTATATCATCGCAATCTTGGTATTTAGGATCACATTCACTTTTTATTTTTTCCAAATCTTTATTATAAAATTCTTCAATATTAGTTATTTCAGTAAAACAAATATTATATTCACCATAAGTATAATAATCTTGATTATATACTCCAATAATATTAAAATTCTTCTTATAATTACCAGAACTTAAAGATATTGTTTTATTTAATAATTTTGTACCATCAATAATATTGCTTAAGTAATCTTTATCATATTCTTCAGGATTATCTCCTAAATAAAATTTAATTGGACAAATGATAGAATTGCCATTTATATTAAGCTGTTTTCTAAGTATTGTTTTGATATATGAATCAGGTGCCCCAATTAGATGAATTTCTTTATTTTTATCAGTTTTAGTATAATAACTAAATGACGTATAATCTGTTATATATAAAATATTATCTACATCAGATAACAGTTGTGTATCTTTTAACCCATGAATTAATAAGATATGATAATTTATATTATTATTTACTTGATTAGTAATTAAATTATTAAATGACTTAGAAAAGCTCGATATTAAAACCATCATTAACATTGATAAAACTAATAGAAAAATATTTATTATATTGGTTTTTTTATTAAAAAAACTTTTTTTAGCTAATAAACAGTAATATTTAAATTTCATTAGATTTCACCATAAAATTACCTTTTTTCATATTTATGACAATATCTGCATACTCCTTAATTAATGGATTATGACTCACAATTATAACACATTTTCCCTTGTTAGCCATCTTTTTTAAAATAGTTAAAATATATTTTTCATTTGCTTCATCTAAGTTTCCTGTTGGCTCATCTGCTAAAATTATATCAGGATTATTTGCAATAGCCCTTGCAATTGCTACTCTTTGTTGCTCACCTCCACTTAATTGTTTAGGATAATGTTTAATTCTATCTTCTAATCCAACTTCACAGAGTAACATTTCAGCCATTTTAGTAATATTTTTGTTTTTATATTTTTTATTTATTAACATAGGTAACATCACATTTTCATAGGCTTTCATTGTATTGTTTAAATAGTAATCCTGAAATACAAATCCTATTTTAATATTTCTTAATTTATTTTGTTCATCTACAGTTTTTTTACTAACATCTTCATTGTCAATATATATTTTTCCTGAAGTTATGTTATCTAACAATCCAAGACACTGAATTAATGTACTTTTTCCACTACCAGAATGTCCCATAATAGCATACATCTTTCCGTATTCAAAATCAAAAGATAGATTGTTAACTGCTGTTACTATCTCATTATCCAATTTATAATTTTTTATAATATTTTTAATTCTTATAGCAACCATTATATACCTCCTATATATAATAGGGAAAAAGCAAATACTCTTTCCCTATCGTAATATTTATGAATAATTATAAATGTCAACAAGTCCTTGCATAGAACCAGTACCTGCTGCACCTTTAGCTGTACTGAAAGCTAGATATCTTTTTCCATCTCCACAATTACCCATATAAACAATTTTCTTTACTCCTGTTGCAGTTGGATCAAAATAAATATCTTGGTCAAATTTTGTTTGATCCCCATAGTGTATTCCTAATCTATATAGTGGTCTGATTAATCTAGTATTTAGTATTACTTCATATCTGCTATATGCACCAGTTTCCATATGATTTGGTGTAATATCAGCTCTGTAATAGTCATATGCATATTTCCTTTCCTTACCAAATAATGACGAATGATTTGATATAGAAATTGATGAATTATACCATTGTCCATCAGCTTTGACAATTGCTACTCCTGATAACATTATCACAAATGCTAAGGAAAATGTTACACCTACTTTTAATATTTTATTCATATTTTTTCCTCCTATTATAATATATTTATAACAAACACGCTTTTACAACTTGTACGCATTTTGTAATTTGTGTTGTTACCAAAAACTATATATTTTATAAATTTATATTTACACCATTCATTTGATCAAACTTTCCTACTGCGCCACTGTAAAATAGAAATACATTTCCATATCCGCCTATACCAATAGAGTAACTCAAACTCGTTTGTAAGGTTATATTGCTTGTAGAATGTTGATAACTAGCATATATTGTACCACCTAGTTTAGTGAAAAATTTTTGCTGTACTGAAATATTGGTGGCTCCACTTGGTAATTTTACTGATGTTCCCAATCCATTTGATAATACTTTATTGTTAGATGAATATTCTGTTCCATTACTAGATGTAAGTCTAGTAATGATTGTATTATCTGCTATGCTAGTATTAAAAAATCGCGCACCGATTACATCATAACTCCTAATATTTGGATTAACTAGCCATGTTAGATTTGTTATAATAGTACATATGCTACTGCAACTTTTGACAATAGTTAACTTTTTGCTGTTGGTAGAATATGAAGATCCATATGGTTGTATAATATTTCTATCAAAATCATTACTATAAACGGTTTTTATTTCAATGCGATTAGTATTGATGTTTAAATCTTTAATCCATTCGTAATCTTCTTGTGTCATATTATTAAAAAAAACGTTGCCATAAAATTCATTAACGAAATTATATTCTTTTTCTGTTAACTTTATGCCATTATCATTTGTGTATGAAGTACTCTCACTTAAAGCATATACTTTGATACCTGAAATTAACATTGCACAAATCGTGATTGATATCATTGTTCTTAAAAATATTTTCATGGTTATTCTCCTTTCATTTTCATTTTAATATTAAAAGTTAAAAAAAATAAAGGGCTAATTTCGCCCTTTTTCGACTTTTATTAAATAAGTAAATCAATTCTTAGTTTAGAAAGTTAATTTTATTTAAATATGAATTCTTAAATTCATTTATAAGAGAAAGATTACAATTTCCCAATTCACAATTATTATTTGATAAATTATAAACAAAATTGTTAATTACATTTTCATTTTTAATTATATAATGATTTATACTATTACCTGGTATATAATATTCAAAATATTCTTCATAATCCTTTTGTTTTTTATTTAATACATATAATTTTAGTTCATATAAGTACTTTTCATAAATGTTTGCATTATTATTTTTACTTTCAGTATAATACTCATTATTTTTGCTATTAAATTTAAAGTTTTCTTTTATGTATTTTGGTACATCTGCCTCTAATCCTTGGTCATTAATATCAGATGAAATAGAACTTATTTTATCATCAAATATACTATCATTAGAAAAATCTTTTTTTAAATTTAATTGTATTAATTCTATATTATCTTCAGTTGTAATTTCTAAAAATAGATCTTTTTTTATATAATTTAAGTCTTTATATTCAAACAATTCATTGTAATTGAATGTATTTATTAATAAATTATTAGTATCTTCTGCTGCCCCACTAAATATTGTGTATTCTTGATTATTTTTTTTATAATATAATCTGATATTTTCTGTATTATATTCTTTTGTATATTGTTCTAAACTACCTAGTTTGATATAACTTTTTTCTTTGGAAACAATCATAATACCATTACTAATATGAAACTTATCATTCTCTCCAAATATTCTATATATACTTATGGAGTTATAATTATTAATAAAATAATATGTTAAAAATAAAATTACTAATGATATAATTACAATTGTGCTAGATAATAAAATTTTCTTGATTTTTTTCTTTGAACTGTTTAGCACTTCAACAGTAACATTATTAATTTCTATATCATTTTCTTTATTACGTCTTGCACCATACAAGATTTCATTCACACTAACACCAAACAACTTTTGTATTTCTAGTAGCATTTCTGTGCTGGGTATATATACGCCTCTTTCCCATTTTGAAATAGTACCACGATCTACTATTAGTTTTTGGGCTAAATCTTCTTGTGTCCAATTTTTTTCTTTTCTTAATTGTAATATAAAACTTCCTATTTTCTTTAAATCCATAAACAATCACCTATTTCTTAAAAAAAGCAGTACATGTTAAATATCTCTATTTAACTTTTTTGTACTGCTTAACGATAATATTATACATGAATAAATTTTTATTATCAATATATTAACTAAAGTTGCGTATTTTATAAGATTAGCTTATATAGTAGCTAATAATAGTTCAAATTCAACCTCGCCATCTGACTTACCTGATTTTATTTCTAAATCTAGATTGGCTAATTTCTCTAAATCAGCTAGTAATATCTTTTCACTATAACGATAACTTGCTTCTCGGGCTAGTTTTACAGGATACTCATGAACTTTTAGTAATTTACTTATTGATTGATCACTATTTCCATCATTTAATAAAACTTTTACCTGATATATTAACCTTATTTTATTAGATAAAATTCTAATAATATTTACTACTTGCTCACCATGAAGTATAAAGTTATTGTATAATTCAAAAGCTTCTTTTTTATTTCTAGATAAAATACTATCAGCTAAATGGAAAATATTATCATCTAAACTTTTCATGACAATATTTTCGACATCTTCAGCATTAATTGTCTTTTCACTCATTTTGTAAAGCATTAATTTATCAAGCTCATTAGAAATTCTTTCATAATCATCCTGACAGTATTCTAGTAATTTTTTTTCAGCATCACTAGTGATAGAGTAATTTTCTAGCTTGTTTTTGATTATATTATGAATATTGACTTTTCCTTCAACTAAATCAGCTTTTTTTAATAAAGCAGACGTTATTTTTTTTCTTTTATCAATGTTGTCACAAGTTAAAACTAAAATGTTATCACAACTTGGATTTTCTAAATATTTTTCAAAACGTTCTATATTGTGTTCTACTACTATTTTACTTTTATCACTAGATAGAAAATTAGCATTGTGACCAACTATTATCTTTTTGGATGTTAAAAAATTGTAAGTATCCAAATCTTCTACTAATTGCTCGATAGGGGTTTCTGATAAATCATAATGTACTACTTCAATATCGTTACTATTTTTAGTTAATTCTTTTATTTTTTCATCTAATATTATTTTATCACTAGTAGTTATTAAAATAATATTACTCATATTATAAAATGTCCTTTACTGATGCAAGTACGATATCAAGTTCTGAAATATCTTTAGCAGCTCCTTGAGCAAAGGTGTTACTTCCACCACCGTTACCATTTAATTCTTTGGTAATTTGCTTCATAATTTCACCTGCTGATTTATTTTCAATATTGTTTCTTATTATTAAACTTGCTTGATTACCACAAACATTTGCTATTAGTATTAAACCGGTTCCCATTTTATTTAATAGTGTATCAACTATATCTTTAATAACATTAGTATCTTGATTTTCTACTTTTGTAATTAATACTTTGAAATTATTTTTTGTTTCTATTTTATCTTCATATGTAGATAAATCATTTAGAGCAGACTTAGATTTTAGTTCCTTATATTTTTTTTCTAAGTTTTTAACTTCATCTTGGGTATATTCTAATTCATTCTTTTCATAAACTATGTCTTTATAGCTATGAGGTTCATCATTGTTAATATTGATATCAAAGTCTAAATTAATTTTTTCTTGTTTTGCTTTGGATATTATATTTCTTGCTTTCATTAATAATTTTATTTTTTCATCATTATATGGTTTGATTGTTTCTAATAAAACATCCTCAATACTATCATTAGTACATGCTTCAATTCTATATACATTGCTACCTTTAGATTCACTAGAGAAAATGGCAAACGCCTCTATTTCACTAGTGTTTTTAATGTGGGTACCACCACATAATTCTTTAGAATCACCAATTGTTACTACACGAACATTATTACCATATTTTTCACTGAATAGTGCCATAGCTCCAGTTTTCTTTGCTTCTTCTAAACTCATTATTTCAGTAGTAGTGGTTATATTTTTCTTTACATAATCATTAATAAAATTTTCTACTTCTATTAATTTATCATCTAATAATTTACCGGTATAAGTAAAATCAAATCTTAGTGACTTGTCATCAACGTAGCTACCTGCTTGATGAATTTTATCTGAAATGATAGTACGTAGTGCATATTGAAGTAAGTGTACACTTGAGTGATTTACTTCGATTTTTTTACGACGTGCTTCATCAATATTAGTTTTTACTTGATCATTTAATTTAACTACTCCGTCTAGAATTTTGACTTTATGCAAGTTTTGCCCATTGGGAGTTTTCTTAACATCTAAAACACGAGCTTTGAAGTTGGGAGATATAATCATACCAGTGTCGCTAACTTGACCACCAGACTCGGCATAGAAACAAGTTTTATCAAGTATTATATAGCCTTCTTTTTTGATTGATTCAACAAATTTGTTACCATCAAATATTCCAATTACTTTTCCTTTCTCAGAATACGAATTATAAATAAATTCTGAAGCTTCTTTAAAGTTTAATAATTCTTCATTTTGAATATTCATATTAGCTTCTTGTTTACGATTTTGTTTAGCTAATTTTTTTTGCTCTGCCATATATTTATCGAATTCTTCTTTAGAAGTAGTAAAATTTCTTTCTTCTAAATATTCTAAGGTTAACTCGTAAGGAAATCCATAGGTATCGTATAATTTAAATACTTCTATTGCTGGTATTTCTTTTGTGGTAGAAGTATCCATTAACTCTATTAATCTTCTTTCACCGCTAGCTAAAGTTTTATGAAATAACTGTTCTTCTTCATAAACAAGAGTTTGAACATAACCTCTATTTTCAACTAGAGCAGGATAACTTTCACCCATAATATCACAAACAGTATCAACTAATTTATACATAAATGGCTCGTTAAGTCCAAGTTTTTTGCCCATACGAACGCTTCTTCTTAATAGTCTTCTTAGTACATATCCCCTGCCAACATTTTCAAAAATAGCTCCATCTGATAAAGCCACTGTGACAGCACGAATATGATCAGCAATAATTTTAAAGCTTGCTTCACCATTATATAAAACACCGCTTAAATCTTCGATAGCATGTATGATTGGTACAAATAAATCAGTATCAAAGTTAGAATCAACATTTTGAAAAATACAAGCCCATCTCTCAAGACCAGCACCAGTATCAATATTTTTACTAGGTAGTTCTTTGTAGTCTTTACGGTCTACTCCTTCTTTAGAATTGAATTGACTAAAAACATTATTCCAAATTTCTACATATCTAGCTTGGTCTTCATCTTTCTTAAATAGTTCTAGGGCATTATTTTCAGGGTCGTACTTTTCACCACGATCATAAAATATTTCAGAATCTGGTCCACATGGTCCTTCTCCTATTTCCCAAAAATTACCCTCTAGTCTAACTATATGGTCTGGTATCATTCCAACTTCCACCCAACGATCATATGCATCATTATCATCAGTATAAATAGTAACATATAATTTATCTTTAGGAATATCAAACCATTCAGGATTTGTTAAAAGTTCAAAAGCAAATCCAATGGCTTCATTTTTGAAATAGTCTCCTATTGAAAAATTACCCATCATTTCAAAAAAGGTTTGATGACGTGTTGTTACACCTACATTTTCTATATCGTTAGTACGAATACATTTTTGAACACTAACTATTCTTCTTGATTCTGGTACCTTACTGCCGTCAAAGTATTTTTTTAATGGTGTAACTCCAGCATTAATCCAAAGTAGAGAATCATCATCAATTGGAATAAGTGGCGCACTTTCCATTTTTTTATGACCATGCTTTTCAAAATAGTCATACCACATATTTCTTATTTCTGTACTAGTCATGTATCTCATTTTTATTTACCTCACTATCTACTATCTTTATTATATCACTAGTTAACTGTTCTAGGGAAGAATTAACTATTTCATAATCAAAATTTTTATAATTATTTAATGCTAACTCCGTAATGTGAACTTGTTCACTTGTCTCTAATGGACTTACATAATTAGGCCTAGTAATATTAATACTTATTACATTATCAAATCTACTTTTTATGGTTTCTATTTCTAATGGTAGTCTGATATCACTTACTATAAAAACATCAAAAAAGTTTGATAATACTTTAATATCTTCTGTTAATCTATCAATATGGAAATATGGTAGATTCATTTCGTCTCTAATAATATCGGTTCCTATTTGCTGCAACATCTTTCTTGGTTTCGTTTCTTCACTGCCATCCCAATTAAAGTAATCTTTTAGATAACCTTTTAAAGTTCTCATTATTTGAATTTCACAAACTCGATATTTTCGCTTTTCATATTCTTCTTTTAGTATTTTACTGAGTGTTCCTTTGCCATTTCTAGCTCTACCACTAATTAAATAAATAATCTTATTATCCTTATTCATATTATTTCCTTTCTAATAACATTACTGCTACAAACTTGCCTAAAATCTTTTCTCATAGAAAAAGACCTAGTTAGGAGCGAATGAACGCGGTACCATCCTAATTAGATCTTAATTTAAATAACGGCTAGGCCGGACTAGTTTACTAGTCACTTGAGAGTAGCTTTCATAGATTTATATTATCTACTTCCATCTACCGTAGACTTTCTATAAAATATAATATCTATTACTTATCTTTCATTAATGTTTTTAATTATCAGTAATTCTTTCCATGATTGAATATTTTTCATTAAAGAATTGAAATATTGTTTTGAATATTGAAATTATCGGTGTTGCCAAAATCATTCCTAGTATACCAAAGAAATGACCAAAAAGCAATAACCCAAGCATAATTGTTACTGGATGTAATTTCATGGTTTTTCCCATAACGATTGGTTGTAAGAAATAACTTTCTAGAGTTTGGGCTAAAACAACAGCTATTAAAACACCAATCCCTGTCATTGGACTTATTGATAATCCTACTACTACTGCTGGAATACCACCAATATATGGGCCAATGTATGGAATTACGTTAGTAATAGCACAAAATAGTCCAAATACCATTGGGGCTTCTAATCCTGCTATTAGTAGAGAAACGGATTGAAATGCAAATAGTATTAGCATAATTAATAATGTCCCATGAACATAACTTTTTAAATTATTGTTTAATCTGGTTAATAGTGTTTTTGTATCATCTTGATATTTTTTAGGAATTAAGCTGTATAGATGTTTCTTTACATTGTCAAAATCAAATAACATGTATAATCCAACTAATAATCCAATTAATAAGTTAACTCCTCCCGCTATTATATTAGATATCATATTCATAATAGTTACTGGTAAATCAACGGTTAATGACTTACTTAAGTTGTTGATACTATCATATATACCTATCTTAATATCGGTAAAGTTGTATTCCCCTAATCCGTTTAAATTATCAAAGAATTTATCAATATTTTCCTTTAAATAATTAATAAAATCTGGTACATTTTTTGCAAGATCATTTAACTGGTTGGTAATAGAAGGTACCATAAGTCTCAATAATAAATATATAAATGATAAAAATATTATATATACAAATATAGCTCCTAGTATTCTACTAATGCCTTTTTTATTTAAAAATGTCACAAAAGGATCAAATAACCAAGCAAGACCTATACCAATAAATAGTGGTGATATTACCGAGAGAATGTTACCAATAACGGGTAGTATTTTCCAATCGTGCAATAAATTGCTACAAACAAAAATCAATACTACAATAGCCAAAATAAAAGCTGTCTTTAAGAGGTTAACGCCAATACGTATTCCTTCATTTAGCTTACCATAGTCTAATGAATCACTTTTCTTTTTAAACATGTAATCACCCTTTTTATTTAACTATAACATAATTTTATAATTTACACTATACCTTTTATAAGTATATTAGAAAGCGTCTATATTATTCAAATTTATAATTGATAATGATGTAGATTAAAACAGTTAAATCAAAATTCAACTGTTTTAATTAAATTTTACTAATTAATAGTACTAGAATTTTATTTGTTCTCTTATATAACTATTAATTTCTGTTATTGGTAAAGTAATTTGTTCCATTGTGTCGCGATTTCTAATGGTTACTGTGTTGTTGTTTAAGGTTTCTTCATCAATAGTAACACAGAAAGGTGTACCAATAACGTCTTGTCTACGATAACGTTTTCCAATGTTGCCACTATCATCATATCCGGTCATAAATTCTTTACTTAATTCTTTATAGATTTCTTTGGCTTTGTCGCTGTGATATTTTTTCATTAATGGTAAAACAGTTACTTTATATGGGGCTAAGTATGGATGGAAATGCATAACTTCACGTGTTTGACCATCGGCTAAAGTTTCTTCTTCATAACTATCACAAAGAGTAGTTAATACTAATCTTTCTACTCCAACACTAGGTTCAATTACATAAGGAATATATTTTTCATTGGTTTCTGGGTCTAAATACTCTTGGGATACTCCTGATACTTTTTGATGTTGTGTTAAATCGTAATCAGTACGAGAAGCTATACCCCATAATTCGCCCCAACCAAATGGAAACTTGTACTCAATATCTGTTGTTGCATTACTGTAGAAGCATAATTCTTCTTTGGAGTGATCTCTTAATCTTAAATTTTCTTCTTTAATACCAAGCGAGATTAAAAAGTTTTTGCAAGTATCTTTATAATACTTATGCCACTCTAATTCAGTACCTGGTTTACAGAAAAATTCAAGCTCCATTTGTTCAAATTCTCTTACTCTAAAAATAAAGTTTCCTGGTGTAATCTCATTTCTGAAGCTTTTACCAACTTGACCAATACCAAAAGGAACTTTTAATCTCATACTTCTTTGAACATTTAAAAAGTCAACAAATATTCCTTGGGCTGTTTCTGGTCTCAAGTAAATGGTATTTTTAGAATCTTCTGTTACTCCTTGAAATGTTTTAAACATTAAATTAAATTCACGAATATCGGTATAGTCTAGCTTACCACAATTAGGACATACAATATTGTGTTCTTTAATGTAATTCATTAATTCTTCATGACTCATTCCACCAGCATCTTCTACACCGTTAGCTTCAACTAGTTTGTCAGCTCTATGACGTGTTTTACAATGCTTACAGTCAATTAATGGATCAGAAAACGTTTGAATATGCCCACTTGCTTCCCATGTTTTAGGATTCATTAAAATAGCGCTATCAAGACCGACATTATTAGGATCTTCTTGGATGAATTTTTTTTGCCATGCATTCTTGATATTTTTCTTTAATTCTGCGCCAAGCGGACCAAAATCCCAAGTGTTAGCAAGACCTCCATATATTTCACTTCCTTGGAATATAAAACCATATTGCTTACATAAATTTACTAATTTTTCCATTGTTAATTCATTTTTCATTTTATCATTTCCTTTCTTCTTTTGAATGTTTATCTATATAATTCAACTATTTATCATAATTATAAAGAACTATAATTAACTTTATTATATCATCAATTAAAAATTTGTTTCTATTTATTTTTATTCATGCTATTTTATTCCTCTGTTATAGTAACTCCATAATTTTTTTACTATTTCTGGGTATTTATCTTTTCCATCTACATCTATTAAGCAGTTTTTAGAGACAATTAAATCGGTTTTTGAAAAAGAAAAACATGTTGGAATGCCACTTACTGATACAAAATTATCTAGTATAATGTTTATATTTTCAATATCGTTAGGATTAAACACACCATCTTCATTGGAACTAACACGGTAAAATAGTGTTGGAACCGTTTCATTTCGTAAAATACCAGTACCTTTTCCAAAAATACAAAAATTTTCTTTCTTGAAATCAGAATCATCGGCAAAATCCAATTTTAATTTAAATACTTGATGTTCTTTTATTAATTTTGTAGCAAACTCTAATGTATCTTTTATTCTTCTGCTTTCTAATTGTTTAATGGTATCGCTAAAAAAATCAATCGCATCATCTACAAAGTAGACAGTGTAACCTTTTTTTGAGTGAAAAGATATAACTTTATTATTATTGTTATTATTATTATATTTATTTTTAAATCTATCAGGTAAAATATAATTGGTGCCAGTAGTTAAATTAGTAATAAAATCTTTATCAAAATCAAGATTTATTATTTGTGAAATCCCTTGTTTAGGGTCGGTAGCACAAAGCCTTCGTAATTTGTTTTTGTCAGCTTCACATAAATTATGTGTTGTTACTAATGGTTTATCGATATTATTTAAACATTGATAAATTGATAAGTCTTGCTTTGTAGGATAAACAGAATTAAGATGAAGTCTGATAGTACCACTTTCATCTTTTTTTACTCCAACAATTAAAGTTGATTGCTTATCATTTATCATCTTTTCATATGCAGAATTAATTTTCATGTGACACTCCTTTTATTGAGATTTTCTCAAAGAATATATCTTTTTAACTAGTTCTCTTGGTGCATTATCTAAAGCATCTATTTTAATATTTCCATCAATATAATCATAACTGCTAGCAATTAATTCTTTTGTTGTGGAAGATATGTGTTTTATAGGACCATGTACTAAAACAAATTTATCAAGAATATCTATCATGTTTTTGATATCAGCAGGATCTGTTTTTTTCTCATCATCTAGACCTATCTTATAATATAAAGCGCGTGCTGGTCCTGTTTCCGTACAATAATAACCATTATTATCATCATATAAACAGTAGGTTTCTTTATTCCAAGAAAAACTATCAAAAAATCTAAATTTAAGGTTCTGTACTTTACCAGTTTCTATTGTCTTGATAGCATAAGTACGACTATCCTCTACTCTTCTTAACCTTAATTCAGATATTTTATCACTTAAATATTTTGTAGCATCATCTACAAAATAAACTTCATATTTATCTCCGGCAAAATGAACGCAACTTTTATAAAATTTTTCAAATCTAGTAGGAAGTAAATGGCTAGTACCAGTAGCTTCTATATTAATTAAATCATTTCTAAAGTTTAGATTAATTAATTCAGATATGTATTCTTTTGGATTGTTTTTTAATAACTCTATCAAATTTCCTATTTCACTACTACTGAGTTTGTGTTCAGTATCTAAAGTAAATGGTTGAACAGATACTTCATGTTCATTTGAAGGACTAATCCATTTACCCTTTAAGTCACACTTAATTCCTTTTCTTCCATCTACTATACATTCTTTTCCTACAATTATTAATTGTTTTTGTTTTTTTGTAATCATTTGTTCTATAGTTGCTTGTTGCATATAATATCCCCCTAAAAATAAAAAGAGAATCTTTACTATATAGGGACGAAAATATTATCCGCGGTTCCACCCTATTTATTCTAAAAGAATCTCTTTTGTTTATATTGCTCCAGCTTTTCCATAGCCTTCATCGCAGCATTAATTAAATTTTAATACTTTATATTTATTTAGTCAATAATTAAATTTTAATAGTTACAAAATATGAAATTATGAAGCAAATAGTACCACCAACATAAACAACTAAAATAAGGGCAATATATGCAAATAAGTATAGATAGTATGCTATATTAGAAAGGAATTTACAATCTAATATTTTATTATATAATTTGGTACTTAATAGAATTATTGTTAATACCAAAGTAATGACACTAACTATAATCATTGGTATTAGTCCTTTAGGCATATAAGTAAGTTCTATGTTATTATTGCCTTTTTCAAGTTTAACACCAATAAAATTATCGAATACTTTGATTACTTCTACTTCTTTACCGTTATTAGTAGCTTTATAACTGTCGCTATAAGCAATTGGCAAATATAATATTTTTTCTGCTTCTGATTCAACCGAAGCTGTTACTTTGTTTTTGTTATAATTTATATTAGTTTCTACATATTGGTTAGCAATAAAGTCTTCATATTTAGTATTATCCATAACACCAAGTGTAATATTATTTAGGTCGATACTTTTTAATAATTCAATCTTAATATTTACTTTTTCATTATTGTAAGTACCTAAATTAATAACACCATTGTTGTCGGCGTCCATAGCTTTTTGCTGATACAATTTATCATTTATATAGATGTTAAAGTGTTCATAAATTTTACTATTAGTAGTATTATCTAAAGATCTTAATATTTCTAGGTATAATGTTTGTTTATTTTTAATATCAATATCTGTTTCAAAATAATTATATCCTTCAGGGTCTAATATTTTGTAATATTTGTTGTCTTTGTATTTAGATACTTCAATATTATTTAGTTTAAAATTACTGTATATATCAAAAATACTATCCTTGTTTCCTGTAATACTTTGGTATATTGAATTTGATATTTGAAAAGAATTATCTTTGTTAAAAATAGTGTCATTGTTGTTTATTAAATAACCATATGATGGTAATTTTTTTAATTTGTAAAAATAAATGTTTTTGTATGTTTTTATATATTGGTAGTATTCACTATCTATCTTTTTATCACTCATTAAATAACCATTAGCTAAAACGCTATCTAAGAATAAGTTTCCTCCTCTTGAGTAAGTTTTAACCCACATAGAAGAATATCCCATTTTCTTTAAACTAGTTAAGTTGTTAGCATCTGTTAATGATGTAAAATGATCCCAGTTATGGAATTTCATAACCATTCCACTATTCATAATCATATCAATTACTTCATTTTTAACACGATAATAATCGCCTTCTTGATAATCTTTAAAAATTAGTGTTAGTTCTTCATATTCACTTGTTAATAACTTCTGTTCTTTATCCATTCCCATATATGTTGCTGTATTAATAATGATATGAGAGAATGTAATGATTGACATTAATACAATAGTAAATGTTGTCATCTTTTTATTTAATATCAATAATATATAGCAACCTATAAATGATATTATAAATGTTGATGCCAGTATTAATATTAGTAAATGATTTCCTGAAATTGATAGCTTGTTTATTGCTGTTTGAAAATCATAATAATTAAGTAGCATGATTGCTATTATTGCAACTGATACTAATAATGTGGTGATAATTGATTTTGCCTTTTGATGGTGGGTGGTTATTTTTGTATCAAATTCAAAGTTCTCATAACCATAACATGCTCCCACTATTAATAAAAATGTGGTAGCAAATCCAATACGATATGTAAAGAATGCGTATGAACCAAAGTGCCATATTTTATTGATAGGCTCGATTAGAATAGGAATTAGCATAATTAGCATAACTGGTATATAGAAACTTAAAAATTTCTTGTGCTTTTTATAATTTCTGCCAAGTAAGAATAATCCTAGATACATAATTCCACCAAACAAGAACATAGCAAGTTTATCTGAAAGTGGTCCTGTCTTTGAATTAAGTAGTGTTTTAGCATTTACTCCTATTCTGGATGATACAGATATTTGTAAGTATGATGGTACTACTACAAATGCAGATAATAATAAACTAATAATTGTTGATATTCCGAGTGATAGAATAGCTTTTTTTCGTAATTCTTTATCATTTTGATATACAAATATATATATAAGTGAAATTAAGAAAACAAATATAATTACCATTATTGAAACGTAAAAACTCAAAATTAAGCTTAGTGCGAGTGTGATAATATAAAGTGTTGGTTTTTCTAAATCTAATACTTTTTTTAGACCAATCATAATAAGTGGTAATAAATACATTGCATCAATCCAAGGAGTGATTATATACATCATTAAACTATATCCCGAAAAGGCATAAACTATTGCTAAAACTACAGATAATAAGTATGGAACTTTTTTAAAATATTTTCGAATAAAGTATAAACACGTTAATGAACAAAATAATGTTTTTATAGCAATTATTACTGATACCATTAAGTATATTTCTTCTCTTTTTACAAGCAATACTAAAAAGCTAAAAGGGCTTAAAATATAGTATGCTAAAATACCAATGAAGTTAATTCCTCCACTAGTGGAAAAATCAATTAATAATGAATCATTTCCTTTGAAACAATCGTAGAAGTGATAATAAAATGCTGTTATTTGATCATGCATATCACTCCAAATAAGAGAATTTTTACCAAAAGGGTATATTCCTTTTGATATAAATACAATAATAAATATTCCTAATACAATGGCGGTTGTAAGCAAGTATGGTTTTAACTTTTTCATGATAATACCTCTATCCTATTTTACTTAAGTTTTTTAAAAAGCTTTTACTTTTTAAATATAACCCTGAATATTGATCATAATACTCAGTTATAAATTCATTTAATTCTTTTCTTGTTTCATCATTTAATTCTAACTTAGTAATTTTTGAAACATCAACGTAAAAAAGCATGCGAATTAATTGAATGGTTTTGCTACTATATATTCTACCATCTTGATAGCAATTTTGGCAAACATATCCTCCACTACTTGACGAAATAGTGACAATATTTTTAGTACTGCCACAGATACTACATCCATCTATATTAGGCCTAATTCCTAAATAATCTAACAGTTTTAACTCGTAAATATTAGTTAAAATGCCTTCATTATAACCATCATTTATCTTCATGATAATAGAGGTTAATAGTACATATATTTCATTAGCTTGTTCTAAATCGGTCTCTTTAAATATCTGCTCTGTTAAATCTAGTATATATGATACATAGCTAATTTTGTTTATATCCATCATAATATTTCTTAATGTATTAATAACATCTATACTTATTAAATTAGATATACCATTTTCTTTATAGTAAAAATTAAATGTACCATAAGTAAGCTTATTACTTACTCCTCTTAATTTACTTTTAATATTACGACAACCTTTTGACATAACACTAATTAAACCATAATCTTTAGTTAAAACTTTTAATATTTTACTTGATTCACTGTAATTAGTTTCCCCTACTATAATTCCTTCTGTTTTTACGATTTTCATAACTGTTACTTCTTTCTATTTTACCAAGTAAGTTAAAATATTTAATATCGCCTGTTTTTCTAAATAAATCCCATAATATTTCTTTCATTTTATCACCTGATAATATTATGGGGTATTATTAATTTTCTAATTCATCTAGACCTAATTCTTTTAAATATTTCTCTTTGTCTCGCCAATTTTTAATAGTCTTTACAAATAATTCTAGGTATACCTTTTTACCAAAATATTCCTCTAAATCACATCTTGCATCTATTCCTATGTCTTTTAACATACTAGCATTTTTACCAACTATTATTTTTTTGATTGAATCACGATCTACAATAATTGCAGCTTGGATTATAACTTTGTCTTTTTCTTCTATTTTTTTCTCAACTATACATGTTACGGAATGTGGCACTTCTTCTCTTGTTTTTCTTAGTACTTTTTCACGTATTATTTCGCTAATATAAAAATTTGTAGAAATATTAGTAAATGTTTCATCTTCAAATATTTTTCCTTCATTTGGCAAATAATTTTTAATTGTTTTAATTAGGGCGTTAACATTATCGTTTTTTAGGGCTGATATCGGAAAAATTTCGCTAAATTGATATAAATCTTTGTACTTCATGATTATTTCTAACAATTTATCTTTAGCTACTTTATCTACTTTATTTAATACTAGTATGATAGGAAGATTATCTTCTTTTAATCTGTCTAATACAAACATATCACCTTTACCAATGCCAGCTTCTACATCTACTAAAAATAGTATTAAATCAACATTTTCACTGGTTGAATATGCTTTTTTATTTAAAATATTGCCAAGTTTGTTGATAGGTTTATGAATACCAGGAGTATCAACAAAAATGATTTGACTATCATCATCTTCATAAACTCCTTGAATAATATTCCTGGTTGTACCTGCTTTATTTGAAGTAATAGCAAGTTTCGTTTCTAATATAGAATTTAATAATGTACTTTTGCCAACGTTGGGTCTACCAACTATACTAACATAACCACTTCTCATTTTAAATTTTCCTCTCCAAAGCTATTTGGTGTTAAATCTTTTAAAATATATTTTTCGTTTTCTCCTGATATATTATAGCTAATAATTTCTAAATCTTGATTACAATAATCTAGTAAAGCTTGTCTACATATAAAACATGGGGTAATAATATCGTTAGTTTTATTTAATAGATATATTCTTTTAAAGTTATCTTTTTTATATCCGTTAGCTATAGCACTAAATATAGCACATCTTTCAGCACATACACCAGCTTGTGGTGAACTTGTTTCAATATTTACTCCTGGCCATAGTGAATTATCATCACACTCTAAAATAGCTGCTACTGGATAGTGATAATATTTACTGCTAGAATTTTTAATTACTTGGTTTAATTTTTCAAATATTTTTTCTGTATTCATTTCTTCTCCTAATATTTATATTTTTAAAATAATGCAATCACTTTAGGAATAAATATAATCCCAGCTATAAACAAAGAAGTAATAGATAAAATAAGCGATGCTCCACTAGCACAATCTTTAGCTATTTTAGCAAGTGGGTGTTCTTTAATAGTTACTAAATCAATACAAGCTTCTATAGCACTATTAACTAGTTCACAAGCAATAACCATACCGATACAAATCACTACTAAACAAAGTTCAATTTTAGATATTCTGAAAAAGAAACTAGCAATCAGTGCAAAAATGGTAGCGAACATCATTATTAATATATTTTGTTCATTTTCAATTGCGTAAATAATACCATCTACAGCATGCTTAAAACTTTTTCTGTATCGTGAAAACAAATTGCCAGTATCTTTTTTTCTTTTTATTTTTTTCATTAGTTATCCCTCCTAATTCCAAACTCATTCAAGATATCATCTTGTTTTTGAAACATAATTTTTTCTTCTTCTGGTGCCATGTGATCGTATCCTAACAAATGCAATAAACCATGAATTGATAAAAAGGCAAGTTCTCTTAAAAATGAATGTCCATATTCTTTAGCTTGCTCTTCTGCTCTTTCAACACAAATGTAAATATCGCCTAAAACTCTGTGATCTAAAGTGATTGTTTCATTATCTTCAAGTGCAAAACTAATAACATCTGTAACCCTATCAACATTACGATAATTTTTATTAATTTCGTGAATAGTATCACTATCAACAAATATAATATTGAATTCTACATTTTCTAGTTTTTCTCTTTTTAATGCAAATTCTAATAATTTATATATTGTCTCTGTTTCTTTTTCTAAATTGTAGTCTGTTTCATTAAAAATTTCATAAGTATTCATTTTACTACCACCATCCATATATAACCTATAAATAAACCTACTAAAATAATCGACATAATATTTAAAAACCATGTTGATTTAAATGTTTTTGGTAAAGCGTCACCCAAATGGTCTAATGCTCGATATAGTCCATAGCCTAAAATACCGCCAATACAATTTAATAGTATATCATCAATATCAAATACTCTGCCAATTAGTAATTGAGTAGTTTCTACTGTTACTGATGCAAAAAATATTAAGCATAACGCTTGCCATGGCTTGTCCAATTTAGCATACAAAGATGCAAATATACCATATGGTATGAAAAGGACAATGTTACCAATTACATTTTTTATAAATAGTCTACTACCTATTTGATAACGCATTATTTCTTTAAATGGAACTAAATTATTCCCTGTCACATATATTGTTTGATCTTCAAATGTAACAACTTGGAATAAACATAAAATATAAACTAAAAATAAAAGCATGAATATTTCTTTATATAAAATAAAAGGCTTCTTATTTTTAATAATATCAGTAATTCTTATTGAAGATAGAGTTAAAATAGATATTATAACCATTGGCCAAGTAAATTCCATTACACTCCTGATAGTATTATCTAAAGGTGTAATCATATAATCACCTGATTTCTTTTTATTCTTCGATTGGCATTTCAGCAGTTATGTTTTGATATTCTGTAATATCTTCATAAATCTTATAAAACATTACTACTTTTATTTTACTATTTTCTTCAGTTATTTTCAAATTTTTTTCATATAATATTTCAATATTTTGACCAAGCTTATCATTTAATCGTTTTTTTGCTATATTTGAAGCTTCTATAACAGCATTATCTTTAGTGTATATATAGTCAACTATATTAACTTCATTTTCTTCTAATATAGCTACAGAAATTGGTAAATATTGATTTTTTAATAGATATCTGTTTTCGTAGGTGCTGTTTTTATATTTATTAAAATTAAAGAGATTTATTTTTTTTGAAAACCAAGTCAATTGAAGTATTTTTTGTTTACGGGTAGTCTTTATTTCTTCATGATAGTGATAAGGTAATTCTATAGTTACTGTATACCATGTTTCGGCATAGATGCTTCCATCTGCTTTGGCCGTTCCAACTACGTTTTCTTTATTATGTAATGTACCACTAATTAATATATCACCTGCTTTGACATACTGGTCTTTTTTAGCAATGATTTCTCCGCTAGAAGCGGTTATCTTTTTTATTATACCATTCTTTTTAGCAACTATATCGCGTGGTGTATCGTCAACTATATCAGATCTTTGTTTTCTTTCTTCTACTTTAATTTCATATTTAGTTCCTTGCCTTTCAATTTCTAGCCAATCTATCTTGTCATGATATTTTTTTAAAATTGTTTCTTTTATTTTTTCTTTTTTATTATATGATACTACTAAGTGATATTTACTTATTCCTTCCTTCTCTAATTCATTTAATATTAGTTCTCTTAATTCTTTATTGTCATGAATTACCTCAATATCAAAAACAATGTTTGTTAAGCAATAAAAAACACCTGTTCCTAGTAGTAACATAATTAAAAATAATAAATACTTTTTGATAAATTGCTTAATTTTAGCTATACCGTACGCTTTAACTATTTTAATAGTGTAAATTATTTTAATTGATTTAATTTTTTTATAGTCTTCTTCACTTACTTTAATTATAGCCTCTTTTTCTGTCTTCTCTATGTTTAATATATTAATATGCATTTTATGTAAATTATAAATAAATCTTGTAACATCTTTACCACTTATTTTAATATCATAAAAACTCATACTATTTCTTGAATTCAATAGTTAGAATAGAACCAACTATCATAATTTCATCATCAAGCATCTTTTTTACACGTAAATCTTTACCATTTATTACGATTGTTTGATTTTCAATTGATAATGAAATTTTGTTATCCTCCATATAGTTTATTTTTTCATAATTTACAATATCTAATGTATTAGTAGTATATACTAATTTAAAATTGTTATTAGTAATATAGCGTACAGGATTAAACATAGTATCACCTATTTAAATGTATGAAAAAAAAGACTAATTATTAGTCATTTTTTGTTTTTGTTAATTGTTTTGGTGTATTATTATCAGTTAATTGGGAAGGTTTGTTAGTTTCTGCTGAATTATCGCTATTACTTAGAACTAACGCCTGTGTTTCACTTAAATTTTGTAAATAATTTTCTACATCAGCATTAATTCTGGTAAATGTATCAATTGGTAACATTAAATGTTCTAATTCTTTTAAGTTAGATATAGTACTTTCAATATTTTGAGATAAAAGAGATTGAAATAAAGTAATAACGTTTTGAGATAATTCTATACTCTGTTTCTCTATACTATTTCCTTGACAAATAGCATATTCTGCACCAATTAATGGTATCAAATCATCTCTTGACATTTCTAGTGCATTAACAGTCATAAAATGATTGACAATAGATTGATTAATTGATAGCAACTCTTGTCTCATTAATTGATTAGTTGTTTGAAAACGATTGACTTTATTTTTTAATACATGCAGAGAGGTTTGGGTTTCCAAAAACAAAGCGTATTCGCTATCTTTGTTAATGTCTAATCCCTGTAGTTTTTCCTCTAATTTTTTTATTTCACTTTGAATTACTTCACAATGTCTATTATTATTTTGTCTATAAGCTTCAATATACTTACGAATTCCATAATAACTGGCTAGTTCTTTATTTAATGTTTTGATGTTATCATTTATTGCTAGTTTTAATTGTTTAATTTTGTCATAATTAATTACTTTTTTTGGCTCTACAGCAGGTTTTGAACCAAAAATTTTAGCAAAGAAACCTTGTTTTGGTAATTCTACTGGTTCTTCTTTATAAATATCATTACTGATACTGTTTATAGTAGCTATAGCAGAAGCGTTAGTATCACTTAAGGCAAGTTGAGGTAATTCATTATAAATATACTTAGTATGCATACTTAAGAAATTACCAAAATTTGTAATACTTTCTATATCTGATATATCAATACTATCAGTTCGATTTTCTAGCATTTTAATTCTATCGTCAATTGTCAATAGTTCTTCATAATTCTTACCGCTTACAAACTCTTGCTTCAAAATTTCATAACTAACATTTAATACTGCGCATATATTTTCTAGCAATGGACTACTATTTATAGATTTATCAAAGATTCTTGGTAATAATTGCGTCTCATTGCATTCAGAACGTTTATATTTAGAATCATCTTGTTCAAAATATCTTAGATAATGGTCTTTAAAAATTTTATAATGATTATAAGATAATGATATTACACCGATATCATCAAATTTGGTTTCTAGATATGCAATATTACAAATATCTAATATGTCTATTATTCTTATATTTTGGTCGGTGAGAAAATGCCAATAAGATAAATAAGAATAGGGAATACCTAATATCATTGATAATAGCACTATATCGTCATCGGTTTTAATGATCTCACTTTTATTATTACTTTGATAATTTCTAATGATACCATCAATAATTAACACTCTCTCTATGTAATACCTCATCTGACGATAATTAGCTATAAAATTTTCTAATTGTTTGATCTGATTTTGTTCTTCTTGCGTATTTAAAAAGCATTCATATTTATCATCAAAGTGGTCATAGGTGTCTTTTGTGCCATGATTTTCGTCATAATAGGAATTCAGTTCTTTGTTAAAGACATTATGAATAATACTTTTAATAGTTATATCTTTTCTTGGTTTATCCTTGTTTATACCTCCAAAAATATATTTTTTATATTTACTGCTCATTAAATCTATATCTGCCAAGTTGTTAGTTATACTTAGATTATTAACATTAATATTATAACCAGAAGCTAATGACACAACATCAATGTCTAAATATTTGATAAAATTTGATATTTCTTTGTCAGTTAAAAACCCAGCAGCCATTAGTAACGCTAAAAATTCTCTTAAATTTTCTTGAACATCGGGTTGCTGTCTGTATATTAATTTATCTATGATAGAAGCATTCTTTATATATTGTTTTACTTCTTCAGAAATACCTGCAAATAATTCTTCTTCTTTTGCTAGTTTTTCTTTAGCTTCTTTCTCTTTCAAGAATTTCGATAACTGTTTATAAAAATCTTTTTCTAAGTCAATATCCTCATTTATACTTTCAAAAATATTTTCTAATATCACACTTTTAGTAAAATTTCTATTGCATAAGTTCACAATAATATCATTAATATCAATTGAACTTTTACTTTTGCTTTTATTTATACCATCTTTAATAAACCTATCAAATTTATCAACTAAAAGCAACTTATCCAATTTAATTTTTCGGATTTCTTCCTCTGATATTTGAATATTTAAAAGACTTAATGCTTTTTCCAGAGTAACACCATGCTCTGAAAAAAAGGTATTTATAACTCCATTATAATAACAGTTGGAAATATATAAAGCTAAAGTAATGGTATCATTATCACTCTCTAACAATTCTTGATTGTAGGAATTACTTTTCATTTTTTCTAATATTAGTTGATAAGTTTTGCAGGTAAATTCAATAAATTCTCTAGGGTCTCTTGCAAGATCTTTGTATAATGATTGAATGTACTCTTGAATGTATAAATCTTTTGTTTCTTTTATTTTGTCTGTTACCTGTTTTTTAAAATCTTTCAATGCAATAATTGGAACATTTTTGTCAGCTAATAATCTTTCAATAATATGGCTTCCTGTATACTTAAAATCAAATACTTTTTCTAATATATCGGATACAGTTATGTCTTTTTTTAACCCTGAATTATCACAATATTTAATCATGTATTCACTTATCACATAGACATTCGGTTTATATAATGATGGATTGGTATCATATTTAGCAAACGTACTAACAGACGAATATGATATTTTCTTATCTTCCAATAATTTTGTTATTACTTTTTTCTCACTGATTTTTTCTTTTTCATAAATATAAGTATCTTGATAATTATATGCTGCTAGTAGCATAGCTATTGGTACTATATCTTCGTTACTGCTGTTAAATGCGTTTTTTGCTTTTAAATAATAATATATTTGGGATGCAGTTTCTAAATATGAAATTACGGAAATAGATAAATTATCATATAGTTTTTTTGCAAAAAGTTGCTGTTGCTGGAATTTATGATTGCTGTTATAATCTTCTATTTGTTTTCTAATTGGTTGCAGACTAGAAAATCCGTTAAATACAATACTATTGACAGCGCTATCCTCATTTTTATATTTATCGAAAGAAAATAAAATTATATCTAATGGTGTTAAATCGGTATAATAAATATTATCACTTAATCTAGGAATAATGCTACATAAATAACTAAAGGCGATGTTTTTATTTACATCTTTTGGAATTTTACTGAGCATGCTACTATATGAATCACGATTAAATTCGAAAGATGATAATAAATTGTTGTAACTACTTTTTTCTGTTAAAACATAAATTAAAATAAATAAAATTCTGCCATATCGATTAGTAAGTACCTCAGAACTGCTTTCTTTATCTTTATAGAATAATAAATAATCATCCCAATAATAATTAATATATGGTAATGCCTTTTCTAAAAACTCTTTTGTTTCATATGGCACTAACTTATTAAATTCTTCATATGTCATAGTTATCACCTACTTACCCGTCTATTATACATGTAAAATAAAAAATAGCAAGAAATATCTTGCTATCAAAATAATGTTAATTTAATTTTTGTTTGATTAAATTCGAAACAACTCCCATGTCAGCTTTACCTTTTACTTTAGGAGTTACTATTCCCATAACTTTACCCATATCTTTAATGCCAGATGGTTTTACTTCTTCAAACACTTGATTAATTATATCTACAATTTCTTCTTCTGATAATTGTTCTGGTAAATAATTACTTAAAATTTTAATTTCCTCTTCTGTTTTATCAATTAAATCTTGACGTGCACCTTTTTCAAATTCTTTGATTGATTCATTTCTGGTTTTGATTTCTTTTGATACAACATCAATTAATAATTCATCATTTATTTCTTTTTTGTGGTCTATGCTTTGAAGCTTCATTGCTCCTTTTACACCACGTAAAGTAGCTAAACGAACGCTATCTTTTGCTTTCATAGCTTCAATTATTTCTTTATCTAATGTTTCTACTAAATTCATAATTTTCTCCTTTTTATTTTCTTACTATTTTTATTGTTGATTCTGTTAAATTTTTATTATTCTCCCAAATAAATTCGGTATCAGATGGAAGACTAAAAAAGTAATAAAACATTTTTAAATCGTTATATGCAGAACAATTACTGTAATTTGCTTTTAATATTTGATAGAACTCTTCAATATATTTTGTGCGCTCCTCTTGAGTGTTAGATTTCTTTATAAGCTCATAATAATAATTTAGCTTATTTAGTGTGTTTTTTAAAATGTTACTATCTTCAACAGAAAGCCCATCTGCTATGTTTTCTCCTGTTTCTATTGATATCTTTTTATCGTTTGTTAACATCAATTGAAGCATCAAACATATCTGAATAGAATAAGCGGCTTTTCGTGAATCACGCCAATTTTTCATAATTGAAAAAAGTGTTTCATAATTATGTTGCTGAAATGCACTATAATTTTGTGAATCATTTGGTATTACATTAAATAGAAATCCTGGAACAAAATCTTTGCTCATAGGATCTATTGAATACGGTAATTTTTTTACAAATGACAATACACTACTGCAAATTAAATCAACTGAGATATCGTTATCTATCATTACAACACTTTGATTTTTGACTATATCTTTATTCATTAAACTTCCACCTTTTATAGAAAAAGACTAATACTACGATTAGTCTCTATTTTTATTAGCTTTATTACGTTTACGAGTATTTTTAATACCTTCTTTTTTAGCATTTCTTCTCTTAACGCCTGGTTTATCGTAACCTTCTCTTTTTTTGCATTCAGAAGGGACTCCATCTCTAGCAACTTTTTGCTTAAATTTCTTTAATGCAAACTCAAGATTTCCATTTTTAACCGCTACCTGTGTCATTATTTCCCCTCCTTCCGCTTTAACTACTATTGATTATAACGCACATCATCTTATTTTTCAACATTTTTTTCACTAGAAATTAATTTTTTCTAATTGCTTCTTTTTTTCATAGCATCTATTTTTAATATATTGCTGTTCTTCTTCTGGTAAAGTTAGCGATTTTTCTAAAATGTGATTCATTAATCTTATAATTTCATCTTCATAAGAACTTTCATTAATTATCATTTTTATTGATTCTTTAGTTTCTTCATCAACTTGTGATAGCCATTCACTTTCTTCTTTTGACAAAGGAATTTTTAACTCTTTTTTTAACATCACTTCAATAATATCAAATGATTTTAGTTTCATACTTTTTCTCCCTTTGCCATTGATTATAATACTTTTTTCTAAAATGTCAAAATAATTGTAGAATTGTTGGTTTATCACATGAAAAAAACTAGAACTATTAAGTTCTAGCTAATATTTAAAATACTACAATGTGATATAAACAATGGATAAATGTCCCTGAATATATTCCAAGGTTAAAGATGACATTCAATACTAAGTCTATGAAAAATAGGATGAATGGCAACAAAATAATGGATAAAATTATTGTTAGTATTTTTTTGTCTTTTTTTCTTATACTAGTTAACAATGGCACAAGTTTTTACTTCCTATTCTTCTTAATGCACTACCTAGACTTTGCCCTACTGAATATATGAATTTTCCTGCTCCTGTTAAAGCGTTTACTATTGTTCCTGACCAATTAAAACCGCCTATAATACACTTTAATTCTTGATTGTTTATTATTTCCATATTTACCTCCTAATTACATTTGAGTGGTCTAGCTATTCCATCTAAGACACCTACTACAAATATAACAGCTGTTACAATACCTGCAAATGACCAGAAGCCGAAGCCACCTTTTATCTCTTTTAAATTTTTATTATCTATTTTTTTCATTTCTGCCTCCTGTTATTAATTTAAATACTTTATTTATAATTGTTGTTTTTTCTTTTAAGAAAGAACATTCAGTTAAAATTGCGTTAGTTTTATAGTTATCAATTTTTATATAAATATTTTGATAAATCGTGTCATTTATATTTTGATAATTACTGTCAATTTCAACGATATCATAGTTATATTTTTTCTGATTTATATAAATATCATGATTATTTTCAAAAAATGAAATTTTCTTACTTGGTATTATAAATGAATAATTATCATTTTCTTTTATTAATAACTTATTATCATAAATATAAAAATCAAGTTTACTCATAACTATGACAATTACCCCTATAAATATAATGAACATGTTAAGTGCTATATTATGATTGCTTTTCAGTTCTTTAATTATTTCATAATCTTCAAAATCCCAGTTATTTTTCATAACTAACACCCTCTTTGATACAGTATTTTTTATTAAATAGGTCTTGATTATGAAAACGATGGGATATTACTATGAAAATTTTGTCTTGGTATGTATTGAATATATTTTTTAAAATAGTTCTTTCAGTTTCAATATCCACCTCATTTAAAGATTCATCTAATATGTAAATATCGGCTTCCATCAATAGAGATCTAGCTAATATAATCCTTTGCCTTTGACCTCCACTAATATTAAAGCCATTCTCTTCTAGTAGCATGTCGTAAGTCAAAATATTTTTATCTATGAATTTATCAATCATACATAATTTACAGACAGATAGAAACTTATCATATGTTATTTCTTTGTCCAAAACTATATTTTGATAGACGGAAGTAGTAAATAAATACTCTTGTTGAGAGATGTAACATATTTTTTGATGGTAATCATCTGAATAAGAATTAATATCTTTGTTATTAATATATATTTGTTTGTTATTAGTTGGGAGTTGTTTTGATAATAATTTTGATATGGTACTTTTACCACCACCACTACTTCCATATATTAATACTTTATCAGATTTCATTATTTCAATATTTATATTTTTTAGTAACATATCTTGTCCATTATATGAATATGTTAAATTTTTAATACTTATATTATTTAATTTATCTGTTATTGTTTTTCTTTTTGACCTTTTATTTGATATATCGACTTCATATAGTTCAGATAATCTTTTTAATGATATTTTAGAATCACGAATTCCTAAATTAATATCAATTATATTTTTTATAGGATCTAGTAAATAATTCATTAACATTAAAAATGTTAATAAATTAGCTAAATCAAGTTCTTGTTTAACAACTAAGTAACTGCCAACTATCATAACTATAAATGAACCTAACTGATTAATAAAGTCTTTGAAAAACTGTTCTACAATAAAAATATTGTTTGTTAGATAACTTTTTTTATTGTAGGTACTGTACTTTAATAGAAAGTTATTTTCAATAAATGATTGAATATTTTGGTTTCTAATAGTTTCTACTGCTGTAATTGTTTCTACTAAAAATGAATTTACCGAAGATGATTCTTTTTTTACTTTTTCAATATTTATTTCTAATGGTTTTTGAAAGCAAATCATAATTAGTAACATTAATATAATAACAAGTATTAAAATTAATGTTAGTTTTAAACTCAAGAATATTAAAGTAACAAATACTAGTGTAGCTAAAATTAAGTCTATAAAAATAGTTACTAATATTTTTGATATTATTTCTTTGATACTGTTAATATCATTGATACGTGCAACAATCTCTCCTGTTGTTCTGTTTTTATAATAGAGGTATGGAAGTGATAATATACGATTATACACATTTAAAATAAGATATTTATCAAGTTCGTGGTTTAGTACATTAATAGCAGTATTACGGTAATAGTTAAATAGTTCTTTTAAGATAATAATGGCACCAAAAATTATATTAAAAAATAAAATATTACTAGTATTATTGTATTCAATTATATAAGTTAATAAGAAGTTTAATTGGAAGGAGTTAATAATATTTAGAAGAGTAAAAAATAAAGAAAGAGTTAATATAAATGACAGTTGCTTTTTATATTTAGAAATAAACTTATATATTAAATCTCTTAGTACCGTATTCTTTTCTATATATTGAATTTTTTTATAGGGTTTTAATAATACAAATTGATTTGTAGTTATATTATTAAATTCTTCAAATGATATTTTACTTATACCTTTATTAGCTGGATCAGCAATTATTATTTTTTTGTTTTTCCAATCAATGTTATAAATAATTATAAAATGCTGGTAACTTTTTTTAATTATGACATGAGCTATGCAAGGTAAATCATTTGATTTTAAATTTGACATTTCACCTTTGACACCATAAGCAGCAAAACCAAGTTGTTTAGCTCCTTCAATCAGTGAATAAGCACTAACACCATCTTTTGTAGTATATGTTATATTTCTTAAATACTCTGTAGATACATTACCACCATAGTATCTAGTTAGCATTTTCAAGCAACATACTCCACAATCTTTTAAATCTATCTGCCTTTCAAATGGGTATTTCATTTTATCACCTCCTAATATTAATTATTTAGTTTTTTTTGAAAATATCTAAAAAATAATAAAAAAAGATCATTTTTTTGATCTTTTTTTCATATAATTATATTTGTTCAAACTTTCCATCAATAATTGAATATAAATAAATACTTACAGGTTTACTAACTTTTGTTTCAATATAATTTTGATAACCTTTCAATTGTTTAATATAATTGTCATCTGTTATGTTTTTTAATTTATAATCAATTAAATCAATTCTATCGTCATACTCTAATAGCAAATCAATTATACCATGTTTTTCTTCGTTATCTAAATTGGTATAAAATTCATATTCCTTGATTATTTTAGCTTGTTTAACATTTCTTAGTAATGGTTGATTTAAAAAAGTTTTTATTAAATTTTGTTCGTAATCATTTATGTCTAAAGAATTGAAATCAGGTGTTTTAAAATCTATCAATTCAAACATTTTGTGTATATGTGTTCCAAATTCCATATTTTTTTTAGTATCTTTATCAATTAATTTATTGATGCTTTTAGAAAAATGTTCTTTGCTTAATTGCTCTTCTTCAAAATGATATTCAGTTACTAATAGACTGTTATTATTTAATGGTTCTGATAATTTAGTAACATTTAAAATTTTATAATTTGGTGTTAAAGGTATATCATCTAGGGAAATATTAACCACTCTATCGCTTATAATTTCATATACACTTTCTAGAATATCTCTGAAAGAACGATATTGTTCACGTTTTGTTGCTGAGACGAGATTATCTTCTATCTCTGTTTCACTTTCTCCAATATTTGCTATCATAATCATCTTTTCTTTACAACGAGTTAAAGCAACATAGAAAAGTCTTATTTTTTCACTAATTTCTTCTAAATAATATTTACGCTTTAATAGTGTTTTATAAAATGTATCTTTATATCCTTCTTTAAAACATGGGGTAATAATACCATATTTACTGTCAAAAAGTACTTTTTCTTTAAGCTCACTAACATTGAATGGTGATGATAATCCACTGTAGTAACATATTGGATATTCAAGACCTTTTGATTTATGAATAGTCATTATTTTGCAACTATTACCATCCCCTACAGATACAGGTATCTTTATTTCTTTTTTGCTTTTGATAATTTCATCTAGATATATAATGAAGCGATGATAATCATAACCAATAATTTGTAATGACTCAGCTAAATTTTTAAAATATTCAAGTACAGATATTCCCATTTGAACGTTTCCTATTGATATTAATTTTGTTTCAAATTCATATTGTTTAATTATACTATCAATAAGCATTTTTAAATTTAATGTTGGTAGTTGCTTTACAATACTTTGAGCTTTTTTTACTAATTCCGTATCAAAATATAGCGAATTAGCAATAATGTGGAATATTTCTTTGTCTTCATATCTAAATAAATAACTTCTAGCTATACTAATAAAGCTATACTTAAAAGTATTATCATATTTTTCGTTCTCTAGACATTCTATTAATTTTAAAATATTAAGTATTAAATAAACTTCATTCTGATCCATAATATTTTCATCTTTTAAAATAGTTAAAGGAATTTTTAGATATTCAAATACTTTTTTATACAACGTAAATTTACTACTTCTATCCATTAGTATTACAAAATCACTATATTTAATATTTCTAAGAATTAATGTATCTTTATCAAATATTTGATAATTACTATCTACTTTATCTTTAATATCTTTGGCAATGATAAAGGCTTCTATTTCTTCAGTATTATATTTTTTATATGGAGAATCTTTTTCTATCTTATAATTATAAATATTGAAGTCATAATCCTGTTCTGTCTTACCTTCATTAATATAACTATTATTACCAAATATCATACGATGACTTTCTTGATATTTTGCACCACCAAAATCATCATCCATAATGCTATCAAAGACTGTATTAATATTATTTAATACTTCTCCACGGCTACGGAAATTTTTGTTTAAGTCTATTTTTCTACCACCAATACCATCAGCATATTTGTCGTATTTATCTTTAAATATTAAAGGGTTAGCATTACGAAAGCGATATATTGACTGTTTAATGTCACCAACCATGTATACATTATTATTTTCTATTAATTTAATAAATTGCTCTTGTAAATCTGAAGTGTCTTGATATTCATCTATCATAATTTCATTAAAATACATTTTTAATTCTTGTCTAATGTCATCATTATCACTTACTAATTTAATAGCTAACTTGGATATATCAGTAAATTCAAAAACATTTTTTTTCATTTTATATGACATTATTTTTTCATCCAATAACTTAATTATATCTATAAAGGCTATTACATAATCTTTGGTTAATAAATATTCATCAATCATTTCACTTGTAGAAGAAAACA
>CAKPDJ010000011.1 GCA_934148875.1 uncultured Bacilli bacterium | reverse complement strand
TCAATTATTAATTCTTTTAATTCTTTACACATATCATATGCTTTCTGATAACCATTTTCCTTACATTTACCTAAGAAATAATTATATACAAATCTTGTACAACCAAATGTTTTATGAACTAATATTTTTTGATTATCAGTTAAATACATTCTGAATTTATAAGCTTTATACATGATGATATCCTCCCTTGCTGGTTATGTCTTACTATTATAAAAATAAAACATTTGTTTGTCAACGGAAATATATCATTTTGTATGCAAAAAGAAAATTCTTTATGAAAAAACAAAAAGATTAAAGGTTTTAACTTTAATTTTTTTATGTATGCTTGATTCTATTGAGGCGTTTTTATTTAAAAATAACCCAAACGCACTTTCCTTATATACAAAAAATAAGATAGAAAGTAAAATCTATCTTATTTAAACTCGGTTAATTATTTAGTTTAATTATTTGTTTTGGTAACTTCCACTAATATTGTTCATACCTGATTGAACTAAACGTCTAGTGATTTCACCACCAACGCTACCATTAGCACGAGAAGTTGTATCTGGTCCTAAAGCTACACCAAATTCGTTAGCGATTTCGTATTTCATTTTTTCGATAGCTTGTTTAGCACCTGGTACTCTCATCTTCATTGAGTTATTTGATTGATTCATTTCTTTCACCTCCTATACATTAATAGATTGTGAAAAAAACGATAATTAATACATATATTTCTATGGTAATTTTTACCTATTTTTTAAAGCAAATTATTAAACTCTTTTTCCATATTCTCTGTAATAGTAATTGTCATTACATTATTAACTGTATCTTCAATCATCTTATTATAATCAAACTTTTCTTCATTTATTAAACACTCCTGTAAATTAGGATTAATAACTGGATGTTTAGGTACAAATATAGTACAGCAATCTTCAAATGGTAAAATACTTATATCATAAGTATCAATTTTTTTAGCTATATCAATTATCTCTAATTTATCTAAACAAGCAACAGGACGAATAACTGGCATATTAGTAACAGAATTAATAACAGACATACTAGTTAATGTTTGACTAGCAACTTGTCCAATACTTTCACCATTTATTATTACTAAACCTTTATTTCTTTTAGCAAGTTTTTCCATTATACGATACATCATTCTACGCATAATAGTAATACAGTATTCAGGATTGCATTCTTTATATATAGCTTCTTGAATATTAGTAAAAGGAACTATATGTAACCTAATTTGATCAGTATACTGACATAACTTTTTTGATAAATCAATAACTTTATTTCTAGCTTCTAAACTAGTATGTGGAATAGCTTCAAAATATACTGCATCAATTTTGACACCACGTTTTAAAGCAAGATATCCAGCTACCGGTGAATCAATTCCACCACTTAACATAAGCATTCCACGAGGTTGGGTACCAACAGGATATCCACCAAGTCCAAAGTATTTATCAGTATATAAATAAGTATAACGATCAAGTATTTCAATCATCAAAGTAGTATCTGGATTGTGTACATCAACAGTTAATTGATTATTATTTTTTAAAATCAATCCACCAAGTTGCCTACTAAATTCTGTACTTTGAATAGGAAAATTTTTATTAGCACGTTTCGTTTCTACTTTAAATGTACCAACTCTATTTTTCATTATAGTAACCGCTAAATTTTTAATAGCTTCACTATCAGTTTCTATCTTATAAGCAACTTGATAAGTATGAATTCCAAATACTTGATTTAATTTTTTTAAAACCAAGTCTAAATCACTATCAGAAAATTCAATATACATTCTTGAAATATCACGACTAATTTTAACATCAAGATTATTAAGTTTCTTTTTTAAATTTTGATATAACGTATTTATAAAAAATTTACGATTACCTTTTTTTGTAGTTAATTCTCCATATTTAATTAATACTACTCTATCCATTATTATCTCCAACTTTCTATTTTTTAAACTTTTCCACAAATTTAACTAAAATCTTAATTTTTTAATACATAATTTTAACTTTTCCACAAATGTGTGGATTTCTTCTTCTGTAGTTAAATAACTAATACTAACTCTAATAGAATGACCGCTAATACTTGAATCTTTTCCCATTGTAGTAAGTGTTAAAGAATCACTATTATCTTTAGAGCAAGCTGTCTTAGTAGAAATATAGATATCATATTCCTCCAAAGCATGTAACATTGTTTCTGGTTTTATGCCAAGTACACTCATATTAACTATATGTGGAATAGAATTTTGATTACTATTTAACACTACACCATCTATTTTAGAAATTTCTTTTTTTAACATATTACTAAGTTCAAGTACATGATTATATTTTTTATCAAAATCATTAAGTGCAAGTCTTAACGCTTTAGAAGTAGAAACCATTAAAGCAAGTGCTGGTGTTCCACTACGATAATTGGTTTGACTCTTACCACCATGAATAAGTGGTTCTATCTCAATATTATTTTTTTTAATTAAACACCCAACACCTTTAAGCCCAAAAAACTTATGTGCCGAAAAGCTATATAAATCAACATCTTCCAAGTTAACAGGAATTTTTCCAACTGCTTGAGTACCATCAACATGAAAAATAATAGTTGGATAATTTTTTAATATTTTACCGATTTCATTTATATTTTGCTTAATACCAACCTCACTATTAACGTGACATATACTTACCAAAACTGTATCTTTACTAAGTAAACTTTTTAAATGACTTAAGTCAATTAAACCATCTTCATTTATATTAACATAATCAATTATATATCCAATATTTTCCAGATAGTTCATACACTCAAGTACACTAGAATGTTCTAATCTAGTAGTAATAATATGTTTTCCTCTATTAGGATATTTTTCTATTACTCCCATAATAGCTGTATTATTTGCTTCACTTGCTCCACTCGTAAAAATAACTTCATTACTTTTTACTCCTAACAAATCAGCAACTTGCATACAAGCAGCATCCATTAATTTTTTAGCATCAACTCCAAGCTTATGTAGCGAATTAGGATTACCAACATAGTCCAAGCTAACTTTACTAAAAGCATCCACTACTTCTTTATTAGCAGGTGTTGTTGCACTATAATCTAAATAAATCATAAAATCACTTTCTTTCTTTTTTTACTTTGACCAAGTTGATATAACTCTAAACAACTATCTCCACATTCACAACTTAATAAATAAAAATCAATAATATCATCAGAATTAACATTGTAATAAGCATTTTTCACTTTATAATACCATTCTTCATAAGTAGCTATATCTTTAGGAAGACAATCTTGATAACTAGCTTCAGTTATAATCCTTTTTTTCAAAGTATAACATCTACCATTACGTAAACTCTCAATAAAAGGATATTAAACATAATAATTAGAATTCTTTTTAATTTTAACACCTGATAAATTACAGGTTAAATCACAACTAGCTTTTCTTTCCAAAATTTGTGGATAAAATATAACCATATGATTAGGAAGTAAATAATTACTAGTGTGTTCTAAAATAAATTTATTAACTGTGTCATAAAAAGTTTTTTCACTATAAAAAGTCTCTTTTTTTAAATAATTGATAACTCTAACAGGTAAATCAAACTCCTTTAATAGGTTAGATATATCAATTGGCTCATCAAGTTTTAAAGGTACAAAACAATCCATTTTACCACCTACATATCAAAACTGCTCTTATTATAACAAAAAGATAAGTATATTTCTATACTTATCACAAAACTTAAAATATTTAATAATTTATTTTTTAGTATAAAAAGCATTTTGATAAGAAGCAAGTAAAAAGTCATGCTCAGTATTTTCAGAAGCAAAAAATTTTTTTCTTTTCATTTTAGGATTAAAAGCCTCTAAATGTTCTAACCAAGCATCTTCGTTTTTATAAGAAGTAAGTTCACTATTATCACAAGTAAGAATATAACATGGTATTAAGAAAAGTGCTTTTTCATTTAATTTAAAATTTTGAATAATATCTTTATGAATACCACAAGGATGAACCGCAATACCTAAATCATAATCTGAAATATCAGTATACTGATAAAAAGGTTCAGCTATAACATCATAATTAAGATTAGGATTATATCTAGTTCTAGGATCCATTGCTGTTACTTTATAAGATAAATTAGCTAATTTACTACTTAAATTACCATTACCAGCAGCGATTTCCAATATTTTAGGATATTCACTAACTGGATAATTTTGAACGATAAAATCTAAAACAACATCAATTGGATTATACTTTCTAACTGGTGTATAAGAATAACCAACTGTTTTTATTTTAATAATTTCCACTAGTATCACCTCAAAGTGCACTTATAATACCATAAAATTCAAAAAAAAGAAAGATAGTATTAACTAACTTTCCTGATATAACTTTAATAATTTTTTATTAATATCTGGTTCTATTAACTCTATAGATGATATAGAAACTTCTAAAGCATCCTTATAATTGCCTTTATGATATAACATTTCGGCATTTTCTAATCCTTTATCTATCTCTCTTATTTCACTACGATAACGATTACCATATACAATAGCCATTTCAGCAAGCTGAGCTGTTTTAATCATTTCAGTAGTAGTAGTATAAAGTTTTAATACTAAATCTCTTGCCGTATCAACTCTAGTATTTAACGTTTTAATAATTATTGGTTTTTTATCAAGTTCTTTAACTATTTCATCAACTGCATCATTTGCTTCAGAAAGTTCAATAAAATAATTATTAATAATTATTGGTAATTTATAACTACGTATCTTAATCTTACATTGTTTCAATAAATCTTCTATTTCTTCAAGCTGTTCTCTTGCTCTAATTTCATCATCATACATACTACCAAGAGACTTTAAAGCAACATCCAAATTACTTTCTAATTCTTGTAATAAAGAATTAAACGTTTCAAGCTGTTGATAAAAAGATGAATATGGTTTACTTACATTATTTACTTCTACAACCATTTTCTTGTAATCTTTAGTAATATTAGCAAGACGTTCCTTTAAATTAGTGAGTTCAGAAATATCATCATCATTTAAATCATACATTCCCTTAATATCGTCTAATTGATTATAAATATCTTTCATAATACGATTAGTTTTCTTAAGATTTTTTTCAAAACTAGTAGATAATTCCTCAAAATTTTTCCTAGCTAGTTTTTCTTGATCAAAATTATTAAATATAGAATCTAGATAATCTAAAACCGTTTTTAATTCAAACATACAATCATCCAAATTAAGAACACGAATTCTATCTAAAACAATACTAATATTTTTAGTACATTCTTCCATATTATAATCAATATTTAAATAATCTAAATTATAACCCTTATCAACCATATCTTTAGATAAAGTTATAATTTCCTCTATACGTTTAGGAATTAACTTCTCAGCAAGTAATACTAAGTTAGGAACTTCAACAACCACAATACTCATATGATCTATCATAGCATCAAGAGCTTTTACTATATGAACAACCTCATCATATTCATTATTTTCCATAATATTTTCAAAATCTAGAAAACGTTTTTCAATATTTTCAAACTGTAATCCTATTGCTTCACCAATATCTTCATAATCCGTTTTATGAGAATTAAACTCATTTACAAGACTACGATATTTTGCTTTAAGTTTAGTAATAATACTACGATATTTTTCCTCACTAATAGTTACTTCTTGAATTTCACCAAGTAATTCATTAGCACTTTCCCTAACTTTATAAATTTCCATTTCTACTTTAGCAAGTTTATGATCGATATTTTTATAATTTTTCTGATTAGTAGAAATATCAAGTTCATTAATCATATCATTGATTTGATTAATTTTATCATCTTTAATAACATCAAAACGTTTTTGCCAATTTTTATACTTTTCTTCCATCTTATCATTTTTAACAATAGATTCAACCTTAGAAAGTTCAGATAAAACTGGAGTACTAGCTATCATATTTTTAGCTTTATCTAATTCTTCTACCTCTTTACGGAAAGTATTATATTTGTGTTTTTGAATAAGCACTAAAACTACCGTAACTAATATAACGGCAATAATAAAGAAAGTACCAATTAATAAGTAAACACCACCCATGAATAGTCCTCCATATCATATATATATTATATTTTACCATATAAATATAATTTTTACTTACTTTTTTTGACAAAATTCTAATATCAATCCAAATTTTTGAGTATATAAAGATAAAAGTAATAGTAAAATAGGGCTAATTTTAATAAAAAGATTGACATAAACCGTTATTTTATATATAATCTAAACTGCATATTCATCAAACAGTGCTATTAAAAATTTATTAATGTGTTTATGAAACGAATAGTAACTTCACTGTTAGCGAAAATCTGAAACATAGACTCCCTAATAAATGGTTTAATACATTCGATGTTTATGACAAAATATCGAAGGAGGACATTATGTCAAGATACACAGGTTCTGTTAACAAACAAGCACGTAGAGTTGGATTTTCAATTCTAGAAAGCGGCAAAGAATTAGTACGTCGCCCTTATGGTCCAGGACAACACGGACAAGACCGTAAAGGAAAATTATCAAACTATGGTGAACAATTAAAAGAAAAACAAAAAGTTAGATTTATGTACGGAGTAAACGAAAGACAATTTAGAAAAACTTTCGAAGAGGCTGGTAAATTAAAAGGTATTCATGGTGAAAACTTCTTAAAATTACTAGAATCTAGATTAGATAACGTTGTTTATCGTTTAGGTTTAGCTACTACTCGTCGTGGAGCTAGACAACTTGTAAACCATGGTCATATTACTGTTAATGGTAACAAAGTTGATATCCCATCTTACCGTGTAAAAGTTGGAGATGTAGTTGCTGTTAAAGAGAATTCTAAAGAACATCCTGCTATTAAAGCATCTTTAGAAAAAGTTACTAAACGTGTTGAATTTGTTACATTTGACGACAAGAAATTAGAAGGTAAATTAGTAAGATTACCTGAAAGAAGCGAACTTAACGCTGATATTAATGAATCATTAATCGTTGAATTCTATAACAGATAAGATTAAAACTTCACATAGTGTGAAGTTTTTTCTTTTTTTTTATTTATCACATATAATTTAAAGAATACTGGATGTGATAAATTGAACGAACAGGAACTACAAAAAGAACAGTTATTTATAATTGATGGACAACTAATAGCTAGTATTTTATACATCTTAACTTTCGTAGTAACTATAACCATTATCATAAACCAAAGAAAAGTAGCATTAAATAAAGATGGATTCCTAACACCAGAAGAATCACAGGTTCTAATTCTGTTAAATAAAATATTTATATTATTACTACTGTTATTATTTTTATATCTTAACTATCGTTCTAAAAAATTAGCAGAGAATACTAATCAAGATACCAATGCTTTAAATTTACAGATAATAGCTTCAATTATATCCCTAGTACCAGCTTTAATAGGTCTATATGTAGTAATAACTGATTTCAGTAACACAAACTTTCAAACTGCAGAAATTGAAAATCCATTTTCATAAAAAAAATATGATGAAAATCCATATTGGATACATCATATTTTTTATTTAACCATTTTTGTTCTAAATCTATAATCAATTTGAATAACTTTACCAAAATAATCTTTGCCGTTATTTTTAGAAGTAGCAATATTACCATCTTTACTATTACTATAACCAGAAATATAAAGACTTCCACCATCTGTAACAACATCAGTTAAATTATCATTGTTACTACCACCAAAAATTTCTTTTTTGTTAATGTTACCATTTGTATCATAACGTACCACTAAACCAGTCATTAAGTTTCCATCAGTAGTTATCTTAAAACCGATATCTTTTGAAGTAGTATGACCAACAACATATAAACTATCACGATGTGCAATAATAGAATTATATCTTTCATAATTACTACCACCAAAAGTTTTTTCAAATACTATTTTGCCATCTAAATCATATTTAATAAATAATCCATCAGTATTAGTCGTATTACGATCATCATCATCACCAGTTCCATCCGGTAATACTTTCTTTGAACCAACTACATACAAATAATTATCTAAATATGCTATTCCAGAAAAACCTATGCTATCTGTATAACTATAATTCTTATGCCATTGATATTCACCATTTGCGTTAAATTTGACTAAATTAGCACTATCTGTCGCATCTTTACCAACTACATAGAAGTCACCATTAACTTCAACAATATCATTAAAATTACCAGATTTCATACCACCATGATTATTGCACCAAATCTCATTACCATCTAAATCATATTTAACGATAATTCCACCGCCAGTAGTATGATTACCCATTTCCATATTAGCATAAATACTTTGACCTATTGCTACATAACCATCATTAGTAGCAATAACTTTATTAAACCTAGTATTTGTTACTACTTGATAATATTTTTCCCAAACAATATTACCATCCTTATCAAATTTAATAATAAATGCTTCTCTGCCCTCGGCTTCCTGTTCCTCTTTACTAAATTCGCCACTACCAACTACTATATAACCATCATCAGTATTTAATATTGAACTAAAAGTAGTATTAATGCCTTTATCATACATTTTTTCAAATATAACTTTGCCACTATAGTCATATTTAATTAACTTTGCCTTTTCTAAACCATTAGCATAGTCATTATATTTACTGTATTTAAAATTGCTACTACCAACAGCAATAATATCAGAATTATCAACAACAAGAGCATTTAAACTATCATAATATGTATTAGAATTATCAAAAACAATTTTTTGATATAAAAAATAACTGAATTCTAACAAAATAACGACACCACAAATAATAGCTACAATAATTAAATACTTTTTATAATTATTGGAAATAAGTGGACTTTTAACGCCCTTTTTCTTTTTATTTTTAATTGAATTTTTATTATTTTTTGAAATATTTTTACTATTTTTATTTATTGAGTGCTTATTATCTACTTTCTTATTTTTAGACTGTTTAATTGAAGAGTTCTTATTTTTCTTTGCATTTGCATTATCACTTAGTAAGTTTTCTTTTTTATCTTTCTTAGCAAATCGAATAAATTTAAAAAATGATTTCTTTTTAGTCTTTTTTGATACCAAATTAGTATCATTTTCAGGTTCTTTTATATTTTTAAAAGGTTTAGTATCAATTTTTTTATCTTTAATTTGTTTATCAACTAACTTTTTATTGCTAACACTATTATTTAATACATTCTTTTTAGTATTATTAATCTTTTTGTCATCAATATTTTGTTTATTCTGTTTCAAATCATTTTTATTTTTTGCAGATACAACTTTAGCATTAGTCTTTTTATGACTATCTACTTTATTTTTATTCCCTACCTTAATATTACTAACCTTTTTTGATACAGAACTTTTCTTTCCAGTCTTTCTATTAGTAGCTGGCATACACACCCCTCCATTCTAAGAATAGATACCTAAATAATATTTTTTCTTTCCACGTCTAATAATAATATACTTATTTTCAATCGCAATATTCTTGGAAATAATCATTTCTAAATCAGTTACTTTACTACCATTCAAAGTAATACTGCCACCAGAAATAAATTCTCTTCCTTCACGTTTACTTGCTACTATACCATGATTTACTAAAAAATCAAGTATATTTTGTTCATTATCAATATTAAAAGTAGGAACACCGTTAAAAACTTCAATAATTTCCTTACCAGTTAAACTAGCTACATCACCATTAAATAATACATTACTTAAATGAAGAGCCTTTTCATATTCTTCTTCACCATGTAAATCAGTAATAATACAACGTGCTAGCGTCTGCTGAGCAAGTCTTTTTTCTGGACATTCTAAATGTCTTTTTTCTATTTCCTCTATTTCTTCCTTAGTTAGGAAAGTAAATACCTTTAAATAATGTATAATCATTTCATCATCAGTATTAATTAAATATTGATATAATTCATAAGAAGAAGTTTTATTAATATCAAGCCATAAAGCATTACCTTCACTTTTACCAAACTTACGACCAAATTTATCTAAGATAAGAGGCATAGTAAAACCATAAGCATCTTTTCCGAGTTTCTTTTTAATTAAATCAATTCCTGTAGTAATATTACCCCATTGATCAGAACCTTCTACCTGCATAACACAATTATATTTTTCATAAAGATGTAAAAAATCATACCCTTGCATCAAAGTATATGAAAATTCAGCATAAGTAATACCAGTTTCTAATCTTCTACGAATAATGTCCTTATCAAGCATATAATTAACATTAATATACTTACCAATATCTCTTAAAAACTCTAAATAATTATAATCTTTCATCCAATCATAGTTATTAACAACCATAGCTTTGCCATCAAAAATTTTATCAACTTGCTTACTAATACCATTAAGATTTTTGCTTAAAGTATCCTTAGCCATTATTTCTCTTTCACTAGTAGGTCTTGGATCACCAATAAGACCAGTAGCTCCACCAACTAATAATATAGGATGATGTCCAGCCTTAGCTAATCTTTTAGCAGTAACAAGTGACGAATAATGACCCAAATGTAAACTATCAGCAGTTGGATCTGTTCCCCAATAAAAAGTTATCTTTTCATCATTTAATTTATGTTCTAAATCACTCCCTGCAACATCCTTTATTAATCCTCTCCATACCAATTCATCATATAATTTCATAATTACCTCCTCAAAAAATAAAGTTTCTATAAAATAAGGACGATTTCATTCGTGGTACCACCTTAATTCATAGAAACTATTTCTATCTCAATAGTTTTAACGGCACTAAACCGATTTAATTCATAACCCTGTAATTCATTATCATTATATATTCATTTCCACCAACCATGAATTCTCTATAGATAAATCTGATAACTACTATAAAGTTAATCACCATTAAATTACACTAATATATTAACACAAAATTAAAATTATTCCAAATACTTTTTAAAACTTTGACATAGAAAAAGAATGAAATAAATTTCATTCATACTTTTTACATTCATCTATTAATATTTTTTGAAAGTTAGCATCATTAGAAGGTTTATTTATTACATCAATAGCTGTTTTTTCAAAATTAGTGTCAATGCCTTTAATGTTTTACCATCTAAAATGTATTACTAGCAATTCTAATCATTACTTACTCTTAGCCTTTTTATCGGCAGCCTCTAGTTTTTCTAAGATTTCCTTAACAGCATCAATAGTTTTTTCACGAACTTCGTTTGCTGCTTTTTCTAATACAGGTGTACCTTTATCTTTAACATATTGTACTAAATCTTCACATTTACCTTTAATAGCATTACCTTTTTCTTTAGCTATTTTTAATACTTTTTCACGATCTAAATCACTTAATTCTTCTCTTATTTGGTCAACAGTTATAGAAATTTTTTCCTTTACATCTTCCATATCAATCTCTTTAGCTTTATTAATTAGATTTTTCATTTTTTCTTTTAGTTCTTTCCTAGTTTCACTACCAGCCTTAGGTGCAAACAAAACACCAAGTCCAGCGCCAATTAAAGCACCAAAAACAAATTTACCATAACCTTTTTTCTTTTTACAGCAATCCATTTCACATTTTTCTTTTTTACTCATTTTCATCATTCTCCTTTTTTCTTTTTCTACGAAACACTTTCCCAACTACATTAGTAATACCAGTAACTAAACTATCACTAACAGTTGATAAAGTATCAGTAATTGAATCTATAACATGAAAAAGTCCATTTAAAGACTTAGTCTTATTATATGCATCTTCCAAAATAATATTAGTTTTATTAATAGTAACTATAAGTTTAATTCCCAAAATAATTAAAATAATTAACAATATAGTACCAAGTACATATAAAACTAACGGAAAATAATGTAATAACTCTTCCATTATTCTTCACCATCCTCATACATAGAATCAATCAAATCAAACAAATTACTATCTAGATTAGCATCATCTGTATCATTATTATTTGCATCTTTATCTTCACTAGTTTTTACATTACCACTAGTTCTTCTACCAGTTGCTTTTTCATAACGACTATCTTTGTAATCAATATTATATTCTAAACCTAAGTCATTAAAATATTCTTCTGCATCAGCAATAGTAACTTTGTCAACACTAGGAGCAGAACTATCTGTAGTCATATCATATAATAAATTATCCTCAGATACTATATCTTCATGTTCTTCATAAGATGGTTTATTAGAAGCTTGCATTTCCTCTATTGGATCAAGTTCACCATAAGCTTTACGTCTTACACTATCTAAATCAGCATTTTTTCTAGAAACATAACTTGCAGGCTTGTCCTTCCTATCAATTACTTCATCCTTATGATAGTTTTTATCCAAAATTCCATAAATAGGTGAAATAATAGGTGTAGGTTTAAAAGACTCTTTTGCTGGAGTACTATAAGGTTTAGTACTAGTACTAGTATTATTACTATAATTAATTGAACTATACAATTTATCAGGTGTAGTACCATATATCTTTTTAGGTTCTTCTTTTACAGTAGTAACATTATCATTTTCTATAAAATCTTCATCTTCAAAGTATGGCAACTTACTGTCTTTCTTAGCTAAATTACCATCAGTATAATTAGTAGGCTGTTCTTCAACAACAGGTTCCTTCTTTTCTACTACTATTTCCTTTTTTATTTCTTTTGGCTCTATCTTTTTAGCAACTACCTGTTCTTTTTCTTCAGGTTCATCCACTTCAATATATTCTTCTTCAAAAAAAGTATTTTTTAATTTTTCTAAAAGTTTCATATGCACCCATCCTTATTCTAAATTTTTATCTAAATCAAGTATATCTTCATTTTTACTATTAATACGTCCATCATCATACTGTTCTAAATAATCAAGAAGATCACTCTGTTCACCATTTGGTTGAAAAATATTGAATTGTTCCTCAGAGTAATTTAAAGAATTATTACCAACTAATGATTCTAGTACTGAATCATTAATTTGAATACTATTTAAAATATAAGCCATAACTGTAACTGTATCCTTCAAATCATCTTCATCTACATAAGCTTCAATTTTACTATAATGATACATAAACTCAACAAAATAGCGATTAGATACTTTATTAATTTCCAAATAACCTTTGTACCCTGCTATATCTATAGGCATAGAAAAATAACTATTCTTATTGTACTCGTAATTACTATCAACTTTATGATAATAAGATATAAGATCTACATATAGATACATTTTTTTATGATTATAATACAATATTGAATTTCGTTGATCACATCTGTTTAAGCTAACCTTCTGCGGCAAAAAGTAGGAATAACCTTCTAAAGAAACTGATTTCAAATTAGTATTACCAGTAATAATTGAACTAACAATTTCTTGATAAGATTGTTTTTCTACATAAACCATAGAACATCCACTTAAGAGTAAAATCATGCAACTTAAAAACATCAGTTTTTTCATAATTCACCTACTCTAATAATATTATATCAAATAAATCTAGAAAGAAAAATATTTTTTCAATATTTTACTTATACTTGATAGCTTTTAAATAATAAATGTTATTACCTTTCTTAGAAAATTTTTCTTCGTATTCTGTCATAATATTGCCTTCTATTTCTGAATTATGTAAATCAAAGCTAATTTCTTCTATAGTATAACCATATTTACTAAGAGAACATATGGAATATTCAAATAGAGAAACATTATCAGTTTTTTGAATAATACATTTATTACCACTAAAAACTGAATCATATTTATTTAAGAATAAAGAACTTGTCAGTCTACGTTTATACCATCTCTTTTTAGGCCATGGATCAGAAAAGTTTAAATAAATAGTAACAATTTCATTATGGAATACTCTATCTAGGTTCAAAGCATCCATTCTTATCATTTTCAAATTAGTTAAACCTTCTGGTATCTTTTCTAATGCTCTAGCTATAACACTGTCATATTTTTCTATCCCAATAAAATTAATATTAGGATTACTTAATGCTTTACCAATAATAAAATTTCCCTTACCTGTTCCTATTTCAATATGAATAGGATTATTATTATTAAAAACACTCTTCCATTTACCAATATAATCTTCTGGATTAGTTATTAAATACAAAGATTTATCCATAATTTCTTGTTTATTTTTTACATTTCTAAGTCTCACAATATCACCAACTCCATTATATAACATATAATAAAATAAATAAAGGAGATGTCTTATGAATAATAATAATTGGCCCTATCCTTTTCAAAACAATGCCATGATGCCATACAATATGAATCCTGAAATTAGGGATTTAGAAAATCGCATTTATAATTTAGAAAGAGAAGTGGCTAAAATTAAGCGAACTATTTTAACAGCAGAAAAAAATCAAGATTACAGCTCTAACTATAAACCAAATAGTTACAATATGATGTAAAAGATGCCATAACCATATGACATCTTTTTAATAATTATTTTAAATTGTTAATATCTTCTACAGGTAAACCAGTACATTCAGAAATAGTTTTAATATCTATATTCTTCTTTAACATATTTTTAACTATTTCCATATTTTTCTGTTCCATTCCTTTCTCTATTCCTTGTTCAATTCCTTGGACAAGTCCTTTTTCATAAGATTCTTTTCTGATAGAATTTTCTGTTTTCTTTCTTACAGCTTCTTGATCATAATGAATTTTAAATTCTTCATCCATAGCTAACCTCTCCAATTCCTTAATAACCTCAATATCTTTAGGGTTTTGTGTTAGCTCTCTCATTTCATCAAAACTAGTTGCTGAAAATAGCGATAAGCTAACATCTACTTCATCACTATCATAGCATATTTTTTTAAAATTAGGTAAGTAAATTTCGTAACTTTCAATATCATCTATCGTAATATGATTAAGTGGATCTTCAAATATAAAATTTCCTGTTTTTATTTCCGGTGATTTCTTATTTTTAAAATTATTAAATAATATTAGTCTAGTTTTCTTATCCCCATAATCTTCACCAACATCATACATACTTCCTGCTTCCCTAAATAAATATTGATAATTTTTTGCTTGAAGAAATTCATAATAATCATTATTCATTTCAATAATAATTGTTTCTTTACCGTTTCTTAACTTTATATCCATTCTATAATCCTTTACACTATTTCCTGTATTGGATTCACTATCCACTAATTCATAATTACTTAAATCTAAACTAAATTTTTTTCTTATAATATCATCTATCCATTTCCTTGTTTTTATATTCTTATATAAATATTTAAACGTAGTATCAGATACTAATAATATAAATTCTAACTCTGTAGTCATATTTTCTCCTTTTCTGAAAGATAATTAAAATATCACCTCACTTATTTATACCTTTCATATGTATTATTCAAGAAAAAGATAAAAATATCTTAATTTTTTTATTATTATATAAATTTTTTAAATAAAAAAAGGAATATAAAATATTCCTAACGCAATTTAGTTTTAATTTTTTTCAACTTATGAACAACATAATAAGCAAATTTATATAAATAATAGAAGAAGCTATCAATCTTCAAATCATATTCACCAATCAACTGTACTACTGTTCCACCAAATTTCTTTTTAAATTCGTATACACCGTACATAGGATCATTTTCCGTTAAATCAGATGAAATACCATACATATTATAATAATCATACTTATTATCTATAGCATATTTAAGCATATCATAATGCATAGTAGCAAAAGGTTGAAATTCCAAATAATCACTAAGATCACCACCAATAAATGATAGTACTTCTTTTCCATAAATAAAATATAAAACAGCTGACAATGTTAAAACACTACCATGTTCTTTATACATTTTTTCATAATTATCTATTTTTTGATCAAGCCTAGATATCTCATTTTCTTTTTCTTTTAATTTATCTTCACTTATTTTAGTTTCAGTATTTTTGATAGTATCCAATAGCTGCTGATAATTTTTTTCTAACATTACCTTTTCTTTTTTAAATTCTGCTAATTTTTCTTCCACTTTTAAATCAACAAAATATAACTTTATATTATCACCAAAACTATCAAACATATTTTGATAATAAGTTAAAGATCTACTAATAAAATTTCTTCTTTCGCTAGTATGATCAAGTATTTCCTTAAATTTGGGTAAATCATCTCTAGTTCCTTCTCTTAATACAACACCATTTTTTTCATTTTTCCTAAGAGTTCTTCTTAACGAAGCATTCATATCTTTTAATACATCATCAAAAGTACGATTACGCAAATCAATCACATACATCCAATTAGCCTGTAAACTCTGTTCTCCAGGTTTACTACATTGTTCACGAAATCCTAAATGATACAAATGTTTAACTACATCAGAATTATTAATCCCACCTTCAACAATCTTACCATCAATATCTCTCTCCTGATAAATTAAATATGGATCTATCTTTAAAAATATAGCCTTTTTCTTCCTAAGATATTTTTTTATTTCAGAAACAAATAAATCTAATAAATCATTATCTTTATAATCAATCAAAAACCCACGTGGTGCATAAAACATCTTTTTACCAAAGAAAACATTTTTAGATAAAATCATAGTAGCACAAATTATTTTTTTATTCTTTTTAAAGCCAAGCAATTCCCACTCCCAGCCATTCTTCTCTTTTAATTTAGCCCAACTAATTGTCTGTAAAAAAGTAGCCTGTTCATGATTTAAAGCAAATTCACTAAACTCTTTTTCTTCTAGTTTTACTAATTCCATATCAATGTTCCTTTCTTGATAAACTAAATTTTAAATGTTTCAACTTATGATACATTGAAAAAGCCACTTTATAAAGATAATAATACCCTTTACTTACAACTAAATCAAATTCTCCAATAAACTCAACTACTTCGCCATCAAAGCCCTTTTTGAAGCCATAAACACCATTATCATCATCAAATTTTCCTTCAATACCATAAAAATTATATCTTTCATATTTATTCTTAATAGCATATTGAATCATTTCCCACTGAATTAAATACTGAGCATTATACTTCATAAATTCTTTATAAGAACCACTAAATAAATAAAGAACTTCCTTACCATACATTAAAAACATAGAACTAGCAAGTACTACTCTAGAACCATATTTATCTTTAATTGATTCCAAATCAGAAATATTATTTTTAATTTCATCTATTTCTTTTTCTATCTGTTTCAAAGCATCCTTACTTTTCTTACTACCAGATTCTGAAACTACCTTTTCTTTTTCAATCTTGTCTTTTTCTAAAGCATTTAACTGTTCTTTCCAATATGATAAAGCTTTATCAGTATACAAAACAGCACTTAAAATTTTAATATGTTTACCAAATACATCTAACATACGTAAGTAATAACTTTTAGGTCTATCAATAAATCCTCTTCTCTTAGAAGTATGTTCCATAATACCACAAAAATCATCTATATTATCTCTAGTAACTTCTTCTAACACCAATAGTTCCTTCTTAGTTTTATTGATATGACGTTTAGTATCTTTAGAAAACTTATTCCATATTTCTTCTTCTGTTTTATCTTTCAAAGGAAGCCAGAATATAAATCTAGGTTGAAGTTGTTGATAACCATCATTTAAACCATAATGATGATAGCCTAGTTTCTTTAAATTTGAAATAATATCATCATGACAAAAACCACCATCAACAATATCACCATTAATATCCCTTTGTCTATAAGATACATATGGATCTATTTTAATAAAGAAACCATTTTTGCTCTTAACAAACTTTTTAACCTCACTCGTAAAAAAGCTTAATACCTTATTATCTTCATAATCAATTAAAAAGCCACGTGGTGCATAAAACATTTTTTTTCTTATAGGAGTATTTTTAGCAAGTAATAATGATGCCGCAATTATTTTTTTACCATCAACTACTCCAACATAATAGCTACACCAACCATTACCTTTTTTTAGTTCTGCCCATTCCTTAGATTGATGAAAACTAATTTGATCATGATTTAAAGCAAATTCTTCAAATTTTTCTACTGGGAGTTCTACAAATTTCATAATATCACCTTCTCCAATAATTATTTCTTAACAATTTTTTTCAGCTTTCTATAAATAGGAACTAACTTTAAAAATGAATAATATAAAAACTTATGATAGATATAATCAAACTCACCAATAAATTCAATATAAGTACCACCATAATTCTTCTTATAATTATGAATACCAATCAAACTGGTATGCTTAATTTTAGTACTACCAATAGTCCCAAATAAATCTAAAAACTTATGATTAGTATCTTTAGCATACTTAATTATTTCATAATACATACGATTAACAGCATAAAGTTCTGTGCCTATATTATTATTTCCAATATATAAAGTCCACATGCCATCAGTAGTAAGAGCACAAATTTGAGAACAAATTACCATTTCTTTTTGATCTTTAACTTCCTCAAGTAACTTTATCAATTTATTTAAACGATCTACACTTTGTTTACTATTACTTTTAGCAAAATCGATCAAAGATAATTGTGTATTAAAATCAGCATAAAGTTTATCAGGATAAATAACTAACTCAAAGATTTTAATTATATTATTCTTTCCCAAAATATTATATTCATCTTTATAATAATTCTTAGAATAAGAAGAAAAATTATCTTTTTCACTATTATTTTGGATTAAATCATAAAAAGTATCAGTATCAGTAGTTTCTCTAAATTCCATACCATACTCAAATGTTTTACGAATCTTTTTCATTATTGACTTACTTATACCTTTTTCTATTATTGATAACTCTCTAGTTAAATCAATTCTAAAAGTATATCTAGGTTGATTAGATTCAAATTCTTTAGTGAAACCTGTATGTTTATAACCTAAAGAAAGTAAATAATTATAAAGTTCATAATTATTATTACCATCAACAATTCTACTACCATCAATATCTATATCATGGTATATAATCTCAGGATCTTGCCTTAAAAATATAGCTTTTTGACTTTTCATAAATTTATTTATTTCTAAAGTAAATTCCTTAAGCAAATTCTTATCATTATAATCAATCAAATATCCACGAGGGGCATAAAAATAACTATAACCAAATGGACAAACCTTTTTAAGAAGTAAACTAGCACACACCAAATTACCTGATTCATCTTCTAAACCAACATAATATGGTATTTGATTTCTACTTTTTTTATTAAATTGTCCCCATTCATAAGACTGCATAAATGTTCTATCATTTTTATTATAAAAATCAATATACGCTTTCTTTTCTACATTTGCATTAAACTTCATAGCATCACCATTATCACTTTTTAGTTATTTTTCTATAAACAATTTTTAATTTTCTTAAAAGATTATATATATAGTAAGTATTAGAAACCTTATAAGTAAATTCACCAACCAATTCTACTACTTGTCCATTAAATCCTCTTTTAAACTCATAAACACCATATACTGGACTCTTAGGTGTAAAATCACCTGATATACCATAAAAATTAACGTACTTAAATCCAAATTTATATGCATCTAAAATATGTTCATTATACATAAGATATTTAGGTTTAAAATTTTTATATTTAGCAAGTATTCCACTACTAAGTGTTACATATTCATTACCAGATTTTAAAGATAATAATCCACCAATATCTTTTCCCTTTGGATTTTCTTTATAAAATTCTTCAGCATAAGTAAGTTCAGACTGAGCTTTTTCTATGGCATTCTCAACACTAGCTAATTGATTTTTTAATTTAGCGCCTACCATATCTTTTTCCATCTTATATAAAATATCTTCTTTTTTAGCTTTTTGACTATCTAATTGTTTCTTAGCATAATCTAAATATAACTTTGAATCAACATGAGCAAAGTATATTTGCATATTATCACCATAACATTCATACATCTTTTGATAATATTTTAAATCACGTGACTGAAAATTCTTCCTATCAGCTGTTGCTTTTAAAAGTTCAGTTAAATCCTCCAAATCATCTTTATTACCACGTCTTAATACTAAACCTCTCTCATAAACAGCATCTATATTCTTTCTAGTGCTTTTACTAAAACCTTTCTTGAGTTCTTCATATGGCTTATCAAGTTCTAAACGGTAATTCCATCTAGATTGAGTAAAACGATAATCTTTAGTAAAACCAAAGTGATGATATCCTAATTTCTTTAAATTATCAATAGTTTCCATATCAGGCTTTATATCAGGATAGCAACATCCATTAGTATCCCTTAACTGATATATAATATTAGGTTCAAACTTAATAAACATAGCATTATGTTTTTTAGCATAACTAACTAAATTAATAGTAAAAAACTCAAGCAATTTATAATCATGATAGTCAACTAATAAACCTTGTGGTGAATAAAATCTCTTTTTTCCAAACATACATGGATTAATTGTAAACATACCAGCTGCTAGTATTTTACTTTTATCCTTAACACCTAAATAATGGATTTCACTACCATAATAATTTCTTAAATGTGCATTCTCTACCGTTTGAAAAAAATTAGCACATGGATGTTTTTTAGAAAAACCATCAAATTCTTTTTCTGTTAACTCTTCAAATTTCATTATAATAATCACTTAGCCTTTCTTTTAAACTTGTTTTTAAACTTATTAAGAAGATTTTTACCTAAAATATCATCTAACAATCCAAACTTTTTAATACAAAGATAATAAATTATCATACCAACTAAGGCATAAATACATACAATAACAAATGATAACATTCTGCTATTAACAAATGGAATAACTAATTTTAAAATATTTAGTCCTAATAACATAACTAATACTGATAAAATTATCTTAGCTACACGAATAATTGTCTCTTTAAAATGAAGCCCGTATTTAATTTTTAAGAACGTAAAAACAATCATTATTGATGTAACATTTCCTAAAATAGTAGATAATGTAGCACCATAATATGCAGATAGACCAATATTATTCAATAAATGCATTAAAGGTACATCAAGTACTGCATTAACAACAAGTCCTACTATCAAATTAATAAATAAAATTTTATATTCTTTTAATGTCATCAAAGTGGTAGTGGACATACTAAGAAAAATAGTTACAAAAGCAGTAAAAACAGAAAAGGCAAATACTCTAGGTCCATAATAACTATAACCATAAAATACATTCCAAACAGGTCTAGCTAAAAAACTTAATCCAACTGTCATTGGAAGTGCAATCAAAACTAATATTTGTATTGTCTGATTAATTTTTATATCGATATCTTCACGATCATTCTTTACCTGACTAATAGTCAAATTAGGAAGCAAACTAGCCATAAAACCAGTACCAACAGCTATTATAATCATATTTAATTTATTACCCCAAGTAGAAATAAATCCCATAATAGCCTCTGCATCAGTAACTTTATATTCTAAGTCATTAACAAGTGTTCTAACTACAAAGAAAGTATCAACAGAATTGTATAATGATTTAGTTATCTCTCCAAAAATGAAAGGTGATGCATACATAAATATTTGAAATACAATTTCTTTAGTTGTCTTAACAACCTCATCATGTGAATCTTTTACTAAAACTTTTTTATTAATACGAACCTTTCTAACTAAATAAAGTGTAGAAACTAAAGCTCCAATAGTAGCACCAAATAAAGCTACACCAACTGTCTGTTTTAAAGATAAATTAAACACTTTAGAAGCTAAAAAACTACCAACAATAATAATAGTAACACGTACAAACTGTTCAATAACCTGACTAATAGAAGTAGGCTCCATAAAACGATGTCCCTGCAAATAACCACGATATACACTTAAAGTTGGAACAATCAAGATACTAAAAGAAATAACTCTTATTACATAAACAATATCTCCTATAGTGTTACCACCCTTAATATCCCCAATAATTAAAGTAGCTATATCACGGGCAAAAATAAATAATATTAAAAAACATATAATTCCTAAAACAGTAAGAAATCTTTTAGAAATTTTAAAAACTTTTTCTTTTGATTGATATAATCCTAAAGTATCATATTCACTAATAAGTTTACTAATTGCTAGTGGAATACCTGCCGAAGATATTCCTAAAAAGATAGAATATATATTATAAGCATAACCATATAATGCTCCGCCCTGAGTACCAATAATAGCATAAAATGGAATAACGTATATAATTCCTAATATTTTAGATATTACTATACCCAAAGTCACAATAAAAGCACCTTCCATATAACTATTAGCTTTTAGTTTTTTATTATGCATTCATATCACCTTAATATATTTTACCACAGAAAGGTAAAAAGATATAATAAAATATAACATTACACCAAAGAAGCAACAAAAAAGTGGACACAAACTATCCACTTAAAATAACTAAATATTAACGAAAAGAGAAAATAATAATCAATCCTAAAATCAAAACAATAAGAGAACTAACAATACATGTAAGAGCAAAAATATTACCATAACCCTTATTCATCATATTTAATAAATTGATTTTAAACATATCTTTTTCTTTATTAGCCTTAGATACCATAACACCCTTATATGCTCCAAGTTCAGTTCTATGTCCTTCTTCTAAAATACCCTCTGGAGTAATATTAGTAAGTAAAATAACTTTTTTATCTAAATAAACGGTATAATGAAGAGTAATAACACCATGAACTTTACTAAACATTTCATCTGTAGGTAAAGGAAGTTCATACATGACACTACCATCTTTATTTTCCCCAACTACAGTTCCTAAAAACTCACCAGCTTTTAATTTAGGATAATATTCAAAAGTCATTTTTTTATAAGCTAACATATTGTATTTACGAACAGAACGTTCTTTTACTCTAAAATCATTCTCATTTAAATATTCAAATACATAGTTATCTTTCATGTACAATCTCCCCATTCTATACTATCTATTTCTATTAAACTCTTTAAAATAGAAAAATGTCAAGTATCATATAATATATTTTATCATAATTTACTATTTTAGACAGAAAACTAAACAAGTTTTTTATTTAAATAATTATTAATAGTTAATCCTATAAACATAAATAAAATCGAATATAATCCGTTTATTATTTGACTATCACTCGTACACGGAAATATATATATCAATAATAACAGTACTATTGATATAACTAGTACCATAATTAATGTATTAATAACTTCCTTTATACATGTTTCATATTCAAGTTTATATTTTTTACTAAGATAACGAAATATAAAATAACTAACAGCAATATAACTAATTATAGTAGCAATAGAAATTCCAACAAACACAGGAAATTTCATTTTATCAAAAGCATAAATAAGTGGTATATTTAAAGAAATTTTAGTAATAAACGCAATAACCAAATAATAAAACAACTTATTTTCTTTTAAATAAAACATTATAACTATAGAAAACATAAATATAATAAATGCCGGAATAGTTAAGACACAATATCTATATACCAACATATCTAAATCATTAATACCATAAAAAGTAATCCATAAAAAACGAGATAATATAAACACAATAGTTAATAATGGTAAAACTATTCTTAGCAATTTAGACAATAATTTAGGTATAACTTCAATTAAATTATTTTTACTATTAAAATATTTTTTTAAATTTTCATAATTAGTAAGTAAAACAGTGCTAATTACTATAATATTTAATATTAATCCCCATACTGATACAGTATTAATAATAGAAGTAAGTTCAAAAGGATAATAAATAATTTTAGTAGTTTTTACATTAGTAATTAAAAACATATCTATAAAATACACCAATAAAATAAAAATACTAAATAACATATAAGGACGAATTTTACTATAAATAGTTTTACTAATTTCTTTAGTTTCTACAGCCGTTTCATTAATCTTTAATATCTTTTTATTTAAAAGATTTCGTTTTTTAATAAGAACATATTCTAAATACAAAAAGGTAACTAATTTTCCAACCACAAAAGATGAAAAAATAATATACACCAAATTAATATTAGAAATAGAAGAAAACTTACCTACCATACCAGCAATAAATATAAACAAAGTAACTAAAATACATTCCAATAACTGACTTAAAGTAACATTTTTATAAAGTTTATGTCCATTTAAATATCCTTGATATAAACTAATAATAGGAGAAAATATAATGGATGAGGTAATAATAATCATAACCAAAACCGTATTATTAATTAAATCATCTATATTAATACTACCAAATAATACTTTAACTATAATTGGACATACCACCAACAACAAACTAAAAAATAAAGCACATATCAAACAGATTTTTTTACAAACCTGTAATAAGTTATACTTTGATTTATAGTAACCTTGAGAATTATATTCATTAACGATATTAGATATTATATTATTAAACACTATTTGAAACAGTATATTAATCACAAAACAAAAAAAGTAAGCATATCCAAATATAAAGTTATTATAATTTCCAATAAAAAAATGTAATATAATTATACTAAAAATATTAAATATTATTTGAATCTTTAAATTGTTTAAAATTGAATTTTGTTTTACCATTTATCTACTCCCAATTATATAAATAATATATCATAAAATATAGTAAATGAATAGTATTAATATTCTTTACAAATCAATTAAAAGCTAGTATAATACACTAATATCTAAAGGAGATACTATGAAAAAAAGAAAAGAAAAAGAAATTACCACTGAATATATTCCACCAATACATTATGAAAGTGAATCAATTGATGTATGTAGATTTTGTTGTTGTGCCTTAGTAGAAGAAAATTTTCATTATAACGATAATTTAAAAAACGTTGAATTATTAGAAGGCACATTATTTAATTATTCAATACTTAAAGTATTATCATGGGATAAAATATTAAAAACAGATAGTCTTGATAAAATTAAATTAGTAGCATCACTTGATGGAATCAATTCTATCATTAGTAGTATGATTCCAACAGCTAAACAAAAAGATGATTATTTTGTACAATATATATATAGTATTATTTTTGTTTTAGAAAAAATGAATAAACGTGCACAAATCGAATGGATAGAAGAAGATACAAACCAAATTAGAATTATACTTAATAACGATATCATTAATAAAATAGTTACACCAAGCAATATACCACGTGAAGAACTACCAGGTAAGTTATTAAAAGCAATTAAAAATATATACGAAAAAGCACCTGTCTTAGAAAAAAGATAGATGCTTTTTTATTTATAAATAGTATTATTATTAAACAAATTAACTATATCCATAGCTTTTTTATTAATTTCTTGAATTTGACGGATTTTTCTTTTCCTAAACCATTTACGATTAACTAATTCATTTTGAAGTTTAATTGACTTATTCAAACACATAGCAAGTTCAATAAAAGAATTATCAAACCCGGTAACTGAATCAAAAAAAGTTTTAATATCATCAACTTGACCTGTAAAGCGTAAATTTTCTAGAGTTGAAATAAATGTCTTATTTTTAAGTAATTGTTTACATACATAAGATTCCAGCAAATAACTATTTGATTCATAATTAGTTCCAATAGAATAATTAATAGAATAAAGAGTGCTAGCAATGGTACTATTATTAATTTGATAATTAGAGAATGAATGAATAATATCAATAATCATCTCTGTTTGTCTAGTATTAATAACTTCTTCTATTATTATCTCTGGATCCTGTTTTATAAAACGCAAACTATTTATATCAAAATAGTTATATACTATACCAGTACGAATTTTTATATCAGAAGCAATCATTATTTCATTTTGCATTGAATTAATAGCATGGTTAAATTCATGAACTAAGTTATCAATAAGTTGCATCAACTCAATATCTTTATAATTATTTAAAACAATACCCTTCTGTGTTACAAATTTATCAGCATCCTTAATTGGTCTACTATAATAATATGCCTGATAAATTTTATCCTGCCTATCATATATTTTAATTGGTATCGAACTAAAACATTTATGAATTAAAGAACGATAATTTAAACCATATTTTAAAATAAAAGCAGGTACAATTATATAAAGTAAATGAGTAATATTATCCGGATAATGATATTTCAATGCTACTTCATTACTAAAAACAACTTCATCATCTAATATTTTATTAATATAATCATCACTATAATTCACAATAATCCACCACCTATTTATCTTTTAAAGAAGCCGGTATAATTATACCATCACCGTATTTATTACTAATATCATCTAATATTTCCTGTATTTTATCATTATGTAAATCCTTTTCTTGATCAAAGATAGAAATTTGCTTACGATTATCATTAGTAAAATCCGCAAGTCTTATTCCTATTAATCTCAAAGGTTCACCACGCCAACCATTTTTTAATATTGAAACTGCTGAATTATAAATATCAGAAGTAATATTAGTTGGATTAACTAACTTAACTTGATGAGAATACGATACAAAATCACTAGTTTTAAAAATAAGGGCTACTGTTTGGGCATATAATTTTTCTTTACGTGCTTGCCTCGATATACGTTCAGCCTGCTTCATTAAAATTTTTTTCAATTCTACTGTTGATTCAATATCTTTTGGCATTGTTTCAGTAACACTCATACTTTTACTTTTCCCTTGATGATTATCAGGATTAACTGGACTAAAATCAATACCATTGGCATAATTTTTCATCATCTCACCCTGACTTTTAAATCTTCTTTTCAAAAGTTCTAAATCAGTATGAGCTAAACTTCCAATTGTAGTTATACCCATTTCTCTTAGTACTTTACTAGAGGACTTACCTACCATAAATAAATCTTCTACAGGTAAAGGCCACATTTTTTTCTCAATCTCATAGCTAAATAGAGTATGGACTTTATTAGGTTTTTCAAAATCACTAGCCATTTTAGCGCATAGCTTATTATTAGCTATCCCAATATTAACAGTATATCCATAATTATTATAAATTTCATCTTTCATCTTATAAGCAAGCTGTATAGGATCAGGGTATAATAATTCCGTTCCTGTCATATCTAAAAAACACTCATCAATAGAAAAGCGTTCAACTTTATCAGTAAATAAGCAAAAGTATTTATATAATCTATCAGATTCATAGTGATATAGTTCATAATCACCAGCAAAGACTTTCAAATTAGGACATTTTCTACGCGCCATATATATAGGTTCAGCTGATACTACTCCCATTTTTTTAGCAACCGGACTTTTAGCAGTAACTATACCACGCCTAGCATCCTCATCTCCACCAATTATTGAAGGAATTGTACGAATATCTATAGGATAACCTTTTTTTAATAAATCAACAGCTGTCCATGACAAAAAAGCATTATTAACATCAATATGAAAAATAAGTCTTTCTTTCATAAACATCACCAATATTATTATAAATCAATCGTATATTATAAACAATCGAACATCCTATTTTTTTGAATAAATAATCATAGCTGAAAAACAGTATATCTGTTCCTCACCAAACGAAAAGGAAGAAACACTATATTTAATATCAAATAAATCCATATCATTATCTAAAAAATCATTAACAGCATTTTCTAAATCTTTTTCATCTTCAAAATCGAACACTTTTACTTTCATAAAATCACCAATTATATGATAAAAGAAAAAGAGTAAGAAATTTGTTTAATTTTCTTACTCTTTTAGTTATTTATTAATTTTATAACTGATTGAAATAGTATCACTTAAATCTTGGTCTATACTAGCCTTTAAATATTTACCTTCTTCTACTTCAAGTGTATCACCTATGTAACCAGGTAAAATTGTTTCTTTATCATTTTTATCTTTAAAGCTAACATCTATTGTTTTAAGGCTATATATATCTCCACTCTCATTATATACTTCCACCATAAAAGTGGTAATGCCATCTGCATAAGAGATATTTGCATTTTCAAAACTCAACCCATCAACTACTTGATTTCTTAAATATCCAGTATTAGGATCTGCTACTGTTTTACCAAATATAAGCATAACTACTGATAAAACAATCAAGCATGATAATATAATTAATGATTTCTTATTTTCTTTTAAAGATTCTATTATAGTCTTCTTCATTATTTTCACCCACCTTTATTTTACCATATACATGTTATCAAGTGTACCATTTCCTGTAAATTGTGTATCTGCTTTGAGATTGATTACTGGTCTTAATGTACTATCGGCATTAAAAACATAATAATCCGCAATACTAGTTGGTTTAGTATTAAATCTTGAGCCTGATATTCTTGCACTATAACTATCTACACCAGCTGGACTCATAGATTTATAATCAGAATTATTATTTAAATATATTTTATCATTATCAAATCCATAATATCCACCAGCATAAGCTATTTCATCGTAAGTAATTAAACCAACATTAGTATTAACTAAACCATATCCATTTCCATCAGTTTCACATTTGAAATTTGGAACATAACTAGTATAAACAGTCATAATAGCACTTCCAGATGTATAACTAGAACTGTATTTAACTTTTGCCTGTTCACAAAAGTAATTTCCACTTACAACTTTTGAAGATAAATCAGAATTACTTCCTATATTATCATTGTACCAATTGTCAAGAGTAGTTTTTGCTGCACTATTTGAATAATACATATAAGTATAATTATTATAATTTGAATTAAATATATACTTAGTATTATTGTTAATACCATCTTGCATTATCATACGTATCGTTCCATCTTCATTAATTCTGACAATCCTCCATGTAAAGCCAGCAAATGAAACATAATTATTATCAACATTTCCTCTAAAGTAATATGTTGGTTTTCCACTATTTGTATCAGTTGATACATATAATCCATCTGCATCTCCTGCTTCTAAACTTGTTGTAGTTAAGGTTGGTTCTGCATTAATCAAAGTATTATTTGATAAAATAACTTCACCTGCTGCATTAGCATCAACTATAGTAATATTTTTACTACTAGTAGCAGATACCCCTAAACCATTAGTAATACTACATTCAATAGTATATGTACCAAGCTCTAAACTTTCAGTATTAGATATTTCAGTATCGTTAACTGTACACTTAGGAGTTCCACCACTGATACCTACAGTATAACTAGTTGGCAAGTTATATTTACTACCAATAGTTATACTATCAGGTATATTAAGTTCAATAGTAGGTACTACTGCATCTATTTTAGTAATAGTATAACTACTACTTGATATAACTTTATCGTTATCCACAACTCTAGCTAAAATTGTAATTGGTTTATCCACAGTTATTGGGGATAAATATTCATTCCATGTAGTACCTAAGTCTAAACTATATTCGTTTTTATATCCTGTTGGATATGTGATATCCACAGTTTTAGATGAAGCCCAATTAGCAGTATTAATATCAATAATAGGAATATTATTTTCTACTTTTTTATCTCTTAAACTAATTTCCACAAGCTCTAAAGTAGCACTACCAGAATAAACGATTGCTTTAGCACTATTAGAAGGTATAGATATTGTCGTAAGTCCAGTAGTCAGCGCAACACTAGTTAATTCATTTCCATCCGTATCAAACAGTTTAATATATGAATCACTAGCTACAGTACCAGTTGTATAAATTCTTAAAGTTTCATCAGCTAAATTATTTGTTGTAAATACTTGAGAAGTTCCAGCAGTAATAGATGCTTTACTTTCTTTGCTGTTATCATAAGCAACAGTTGATAATGAATCATTACTAGCTACAGTATTATAACTAATTACAGCTGTTTCTTGATTATCAGTTTTAATTCCTTTAGCTAAAACAGTAACACCATTTTTAGCAACGAAAGGATTAGTATAATCTAGCCAAGTATTACCATCATCAACAGAATACATCATTCTAGAAACAGCAGGTAATTTATAAAGTGTTACAGTGTGGTAACCATCAATAATTCCTGATGTTGTTAACATTGGATAAGTATAATCACTAGCGATTGATATCAAATGAATTTGAGTGTAAGTAACAGTACCAGTACCACCGTTAGCAGTACCACCTTTAACTGATGAATTGCCATCACTACTTCCATTATTATAGAAGACATTGATGCTACCCCCACCAGAGCCTCCACTTCTCCATGGTGTAGCTATACTACTGGTACCATTGGCTGAAATTACTCCATTATTTTCATAATTATTAGTATATATAACTAGAAGCCCTCCAGTTCCTCCACTTGGATTTCCTACTCCTGATGCTCCACTGGTTGATGCTGTACCTCCAGCTCCACCATTTGGTTGTCCATTTCCGGCGGGATATTGTCCACTACCCCCACCAGAACCTCCTGAATATGAAGTTCCTGATGCCCCAATTCTACCGCTGCTACCTCCATTACCTGTACCTCCGCCACCAGTTTGTCTATCAATTCCTGCTGTATTAGCGATTCCACCTTCTGCTGGTACATATTCATATGTTCCATCTGCATTCTTCCACAAGTATACATTCTGTCCTTCGGCTTTTGCTCCATGTGAATTATCTATAGTTCCATTATTAGTTAACTTTCCTGTTACATATAGCGTAAATCCTTTTGGTCCTCCATACTTACTATCATAATATGGTCCTACGGTTACTCCTTCATCTATAGTTACATCTCCATTAACTTTTACGATTACCATATTCTGTGCATAATCATTTTCAGTAGCTACATCATTTGCATCTCCAAATGTTTGGTTCTCTGTAAAATGTTGATTTCCATCATATGTATATAAATGTACTGGATAATTTTCTCCATTTACTGATAAATAATAATAACCTGTTTTTAAATCGTTTTCATTTAGAATACTTAAGATACTATCGCCAGTAATAGTTACTGAGTTTTTATATAATTCTTTATCCTGTTCTATTATTTCTTTCAAATCATAATATTGACCTTTTCGTATTTCTCCTATATTGATTGTTCCCTTGCCTGCGTTAGCCACACCACCAACATAAGAATTATTACCAAGTATTTCTTCATATCTAGTATTAGTTATTATTCCTAATTGATCTATACCAGTTGATTGATTTGTGAAAATATTAACTGAACCCCCACCAGAGCCCCCACTCCTTCGAGGTGTAGCTACGCCACTAGCACCGTTAGCTGAAATTACTCCATTATTTTCATAATTATTAGTATATATAACTAGAAGTCCTCCAGTTCCTCCACTTGGATTTCCTGCACCTGAAGCTCCTCTATAATCTGCTGTACCTCCAGCTCCACCATTTGGTTGTCCATTCCCAGGACTATATTCACCACTACCGCCACCAGAACCTCCTGAATATGAAGTTCCTGATGCGCCGATACTACCATTGCCACCATTGTTACCAGAACCGCCACCACCAGTTTGTCTATCAATTCCTGCTGTATTAGCGGCTCCACCTTCTGCTGGTACATATTCATAAGTTCCATCTGCATTCTTCCACAAGTATACATTCTGTCCTTCGGCTTTTGCTCCATGTGAATTATCTATAGTTCCATTATTAGTTAACTTTCCTGTTACATATAGCGTAAATCCTTTTGGTCCTCCATACTTACTATCATAATATGGTCCTACGGTTACTCCTTCATCTATAGTTAAATCTCCATTAACTTTTACGATTACCATATTCTGAGCATAGTCATTTTCAGTAGCTACATCATTTGTATCTCCAAATGTTTGATTCTCTGTAAAATGTTGGTTTCCATCATATACATATACATGTACTGGATATTCTTCATCATTAGCCTTAATAATATATTTACCAGTTATGATATCATCTCTATTTAATACTTCTAAAATACTATTACCTTGATATTCAGAAACATCAATAATATTAACTGTTTTCTTTATAGTTTTCTTTTTACCAACATTATTCCTAACAGTACATACTATTTCATGTTCTCCTACATCTAACTCATTAATATTAGTAATTACTGTCTTACCAACTTTACATTCTTGCGTTCCACCTGATAAACCAACTTTATAGTATGTAGGTATTGCTAAATCATATCCTAATTGAATATTATTAGCAATATTTAGCTCAATCTCTGGATTAACAGTATCAATCTTATTAACGACAAAACTACTACTTGATATAACTTTATCATCAGATATAACTCTAGCTAATACTGTTCCTGGTTGATCCATTCTAAATGGAGTAGTATATTCCACCCAAGTATTACCTAAATCTAAACTATATTCATTTCTATAACCAGCTGGATAAGTAATATTAATAACTTTTTCAACTGACCAATCATTATTATCTAGTTTAATATTTGGAATTAAACTACTATCAAATATTGAATCTAAATTTCTTAATGTAATACTCTTAATAGCTAATACTTTGCTACCAGAATAAACACCTGCTTTAACACTACCAGCAGGAATAGATACCGTTGTAAGTCCATTAGTTAGTGCAACACTAGTTAATTCATTGCCATCTACATCAAACAATTTAATATATGAATTTGTGGCAACTGTTCCAGTTGTATAAATTCTTAAAGTTCTATTATCAACGTCAGCTACATTAAAATACTTAATAGTACTAGCAGGAATGTTAGTAACATTTTCTTTAATACCATCAAAAACTTCTGTAGGTATAGCGTCGCCAAAACCAGCAACAGTATATTCAGAAACATCTGTTTCTTTACCATCTTTGTCAATAGCTTTAGCTAAAATCTTAGTTCCAACTTCTACCTTTAATATATCACTATAATCTAACCATGTAGTTCCATTATCTAAACTATATAGTTTCTTTGCATAATAAGATAAATAACTAATCTTAATATCACTATATACTTTATCCACACCAACTTTTGTTAATAAAGGATAATATTTTGTTTCTGTTATTACCGGTGTATTATTAGGATATATTTCTCTCAAATAACTAAGATTATCGATAATTGATATCTTAACTGTTCCCTCTGGAATATTTACATCAAATACAAGAGGTCCTTTATCTAATGTAGAAGCTTTTTTCTTCCAATTATCTAATGTATTACCATTTTCATCAAGAAATTGTAAAGTAAACTCTATACATCCACTAGAAGAATAATTTGTACTTAAACTTAAACTCTTTCCCTGCATCTCTTTTGATACATTAATAATCTTTGTACCGTACCAATTAATTGAGGTGCTTTCATTATTATCATAAGCATTCATTTCCAACGAATCATCAGGTAATTTGCTACTATAATTAGCTAACCTATAAGTTTCCTTACCATACTTATTAATTCCTTTTGCTTTAAGAGTTTGTCCGATTTCCAACCTTACTTCTTTATCCTCATAATTTAACCATGTAGTTCCATTGTCTAAACTATATAATCTTTGAACACTTGTTGTATCATAATCTATTTTAACTGTATTATATGGTTTATCAACACCATATTCAGTTAATAATGGATAATATTTTGTTTCTGTTATTACTGGTGTATTATTAGGATATATTTCTCTCAAATAACTAAGATTATCGATAATTGATATCTTAACTGTTCCCTCTGGAAT
>CAKPDJ010000010.1 GCA_934148875.1 uncultured Bacilli bacterium | reverse complement strand
ATCACAATAATATTTTAATACAAAAGAAAACAACCTCAAAGAGGTTGGCGAATGAAATTTATTTCATTCATTTTTTACTATGATTACAAAGCCAGAAGTCGTGTTAAATTTATTATTATTGATATGTATTCTCCTTACGTTTCTTTAATTAAAAAAATGTTTCCAAACGCCAATATTATTATTGATAAATTTCATCTTACTCAGTTAATTTCCAGAGCACTTAATAAAACAAAAATTGCTATTATGAAAAAACACAAACAACACCACAGAAAATTTAAAAGATATTGGAAATTAATTCTAAAATCGCGTGATGAATTGGATTCGTCAAAGTGGAAAAAATTTGCTTGTTTTAAACAACTTATGACTACAACTGACGTCGTTGATTTTTTAATTAATTTAGACGATGAATTTAAAGAAACATATTGGGTATATCAAGAATTACTATATGCATTTAGGAAAAACAATTTTGATTTATTAAATAAAGCTTTACACAAACAAAATAACAATATTTCCTCATATATGAAAACATCTATTAAAACATTATTAGAATTCTTACCGCATATCAAAAATACCTTCAACAATAATTATCATAATGGTTTTGTTGAAGGTAATAATAACTTTATCAAAGTTATTAAAAGAATAGCATTTGGTTTTAGATCATTCAGAAGATTTAAAGCCAGAATAATGATATGCAAAGGTCTAATTAAAATCAAAAAAATAGCCAATGCATAATTGCATTGACTATATAAATAATTATCGCTTTTTTGTGTCTACACACACTATTTGACAATTATCCTTTCATTAGTAACGCAACATGCAAGTGGTATGACAATATTTTCGTGTGCTTATGTAAAATGTGGAAATATAATAACTGTTACAGTTGGATTTCATGTAGAAACAGAAATAAGCAATGGAACTGAAATGTTTAAAGTTTCAGTTCCAGGACCACTAATAGATTGCTATGCTATTGTTAGGTCTGCAAGTGATGCTATTGTCAGTGGTTTAAATTTATCGGGAAGTGAATCATTTTTATCAGCAACTGCTGCAGGCACTTTTCAGGCAGGGGACTGGTATGGATTTACTATAACATATGTATGTGTCTAATTAATTATTAATAATACATATTTTAAGATTACAAAAATTATAGTTTGTAAATAGGAAAGGATAAAAAGATGAAAGATACTATAAAGAAATTTATGTTAAAAATTCCTAAGATTATTAGGAATTTTTTGATGGAAGAAATAATCAAAGATATTAAAACTCTAAAAGAGGATAATAAACAGATTCATAAAGAATTAATGCAAAATAGTTTAGATACCATGAAAATAGCTATTTGTAGTGAAGAAATACCTTTAAAAGAAAGAATAGAGATAGGACAAGAATATATAAAAAAGGTGGTAATGGTTCTGTAAAGGTATTAGTCCATGTATTAGAAGAAAGATATGAAAAAGAATTAAAAAAAGAAGGTGTTTAGAATGAATATTGATTTATTAAAGGAATTATTAATAATTACTATTGTTTTATCTGTTATTACAATGGCTTTTATTCAAAAAACTAAAGGAATTTTTAAAACTAGTAAATTTATTGAATTATATAGTGCGATTGTAAATATTGTATTTGCAATTGTTTTCTGTATATCATTTACAGAAATATCTATAATCAATAGTTTGTGGGTAGGATTATTTAGTTTCTTAGGAGCTGATACATTGTATAAGACATTAGAAGGTAAATTAGCATCGTTCTCAGATATTTTGAATAAAAATGAAGAAATAATTGAAATAAAAAGGGATGATATTTAATGAAAGAATATGCAATTTATCCTTTTAGAGTAATGAATATTACTCAAAATTATAATCAAGGTAATCATTTACCACATTGGCAAAATTCTAAAAATTATTCAGACAAACCATGGGATGAGGCTTGTAAAGATAGTGGAAGAAGTTATTTTGAACCACAAAATGATTTTTTAATAGAAGAGGTTTTAGGTTTAAATACCTCTACAACAAATAGTGTGAGACTTAAATCAGTTAACAAATTATATATACCTTTTAAAGAAGAACCAGAATTTTTATATTTAACTTTAACCCGCATGAATGAAGATAATTTAAGATAAGTAGCTAAAGGACAGATTCTTAAAGCAGGTAGTAAAGTTTTACTAGAGGGTACAGATGGATATGCAACAGGTAATCATTTTCATATCACAGCAAATATTCGAAAATATTATGGATTAAGGCAAAACAATAATGAAAAATGGTGCTACACTTATGAAAAATCATTGTTGCCAGAAGAAGCATTTTATGTAGATTCTAACTATACTACTATTAAAAAGTCAAATGGTAGTATTTTTAAAGAAAAACCTATTGATAGAGTAGGTACTCCAGTTTCTAGAAATGATAAAGTAGATCAAATAGAAATATTAGTAGATAATCTAAATGCTAGAAATGGTGCATCTAAAAACTGTAAAAAATTAGGATATATCAACAAAGGAATATACAATTATATTTCTAAAACTGAAAATGATGGATATACCTGGTATCAAATTGAATCTGGTATATATGTAGCTTCAAATGGAGAATGGTGCAAGGAATTATCTAAAGTAGTAGAAAAAGATACTTCAAAAGAGGAAATAGAATTATTAAAGAAACAAATTACAGAACTCAACAATCAAGTGCAACAAAAAGATGGTGAGATTTCTATAAAAAACACTCAAATTAAAGAATTAGAGACAAGGATAGCAGAATTTCCTTAAAAGAAGAAATGTCTTTTAAATGGTCTTATAAGGCACAAAAAGATTGCGTATATAAAATTAGATTAAAAGAAAATGAAGAATTATATATAAAATAATAAAGAGTCTAGTTAACGGTACTTAATAGTACTTAATGCTAGACTCTTTTTTTATTTAATGTAAAAAAAATTAATCAATAATTGACAAATAGTAGTAAATTTAGTAGGATATTAGCTCAAAAGTAATTGTTATGTGATTACATTTATGTTATATTTTAATTGTAATAATAATCATTATATTCTTTCATTTTTTATTCATAATATTAACTAGAAAGGAAAGATTAAATTGAATAATGATTATATTTATGTATTACTAAAAATAAATAAAGGTAATGGTGAAATAAAAATGATAAGAGGAAAAGACGAAAAAATGAAGGAAATTGAAGAAATATATAAAAAAATGAATATTAAAAATGCTAATAAAATTCCCAAGCCATCATTTGATAAAAATATTGGCCGATATGATAATAACAAAAAAAGTAGATTAGATGATAAAACTAGTGTAAGAATAGGAAGTAATTATTATGGCAGATTGGTCTAGTATAGCAAAAGAAATTCATGATGAAGAATATCATTCGCCTTTAGATACTGTACGAAAAAAATACATAAAACATTTATACGAATTAACAGGAAGAAATACAATTTGTTATTATTCTGGATTTTTAACCAATAGTGATCACCCAGATGTTAGTATTAATGATAGAGATTTAAGTGGATTTATGACAGTGATTCATGGAATGGATAAAACTAAAGGGTTAGATTTGATATTGCATTCTCCAGGAGGCGATGCGACTGCTACTGAAACTATTGGAAATTATCTAAGAAAAGTTTTTGGTAATGATATTAGAGTTTTTGTTCCACAACTTGCAATGTCTGGTGGAACTATGCTTTCGTGTATCGGAAAAGAAATATACTTAGGAAAGCATTCTAGTATCGGACCAATTGATCCCCAATATAGTGGCGTTCCAGCTTGTGGTGTAGTACAAGAATATGAGCAAGCAAAAAAAGAAATAACTGAAAATCCTAATAGTATTGTTTTTTGGCAACAAATAATAGGAAAATACCCACCTGCATTTATAGGACAATGTTATAAAGCTATAGAATTATCAAAAGATGTTGTTGAAAATTGGCTCAAAACCGGTGATATGTTTATTAGCGATACTGAAGAACAAAAAAAGCAAAAAATAAAATCAATTATGGAATATTTAAATGATAATAAATATACTAAAATTCATTCAAGACATATAGGAATTGATAAAGCTAGAGAAATAGGCTTGAATATTATTGAACTAGAAAGTGATGATAACTTACAAGATGCTATTTTATCAATTCATCATTGTTATATGCACACATTTCAAAATACCAATGCAGTAAAAATAATTGAAAATCAAAACGATGTTTTAGTAGGAATGATTGCTGAACAACGATAAGTTTTAACGAAAAACTAGGATTCGTTCCTAGTTTTATTTTAAATAATTTTTCTTAAATATATCTTCAAATACTAAATCAGGATAAATTTGTTGAAAAACAACTTGTCCTTTTTTGTGCCATTCTTTATTAAATAAGAAATTATTTTGATACTTACTATGGCATGATTCACAAATAGGTAAGCATAGACCATATTTCATAGAATTCTGTCTGTTACGACCACAGAATATCTCATGCGTATGGTCCTTTTTATTTGGACAAAAATAGCACTTGTTCATATTATCAGTAAATAAACTAAATCTATCTCTTTCCAATTTAGCAAGTTTGCTGCTTCTTTTTTTATTTTTGCACAATATTTTTGACTTTTTGTGCATTCTTTATATTCTTTATAAGGACAATTACTACAATCATCAAATGTTATTTCTTTTCTTTGTTTAGTACAGTAGAAGTATACTGTCTTTCTTTTATCTTTTGTTTTAGTTCTTTGTCTAAAATTCTTACATTGATTATTCATATTTCTTTTTTAGAAACAAAAATATGTCTTCAAAATGTCTTCAAAAGTTTTTAAAACATGAAAAAAACCCTTGCAAATCAAGGGTTTATGTTATAATGGAGCGGATGATGGGAATCGGACCCACGTCAGGAGCTTGGAAGGCTCTTATTCTACCATTAAACTACATCCGCAATGAATTGCCTTTTTCTAAAGACAATATTAATTATACCAAACTAAAAGTATATGTCAACTATTTTTTTGAAAAAATTTATTTTTCTTCAGTATTATTAAAATCTATTGAAATATTATAATTAGCAGGACCTTCAATAACGTTTCCATCTATATCAAATCTAGAACCATGGCATGGACAATCCCATGTTTTTTCTTCATCATTAAAAACCAAGTTGCATTTCATATGAGGACATTTTCCTTTAACTACATGCTTTTTACCATAGTAATCATAATATACTCCATAATAATTACCATTAACTTTTATTTTATATACATAGTTATTATAAAAAACAGGATTCTTTTTAACAGTAGTTTGAATATAAACCTTCGAATAGTTAATAGCATCAATAATTGAATTAAATATACCGGTTTTATTTACTCTAGTTGGATCAAATAAAGAAATATAACTGTTTTTATTATTTAAAATAATATCAGATAGTATTTTTCCAGCCATAGTTCCATTAGTCATACCCCAGGCATTATATGCTGTAGCTATTAATAAATTGTCATCATCTTTATTAATCTTGCCAATAAATGGTAAATTATCATTAGATATAATATCTTGATTCATCCATGTATATTCTGGATTTTTAGAAAACAATCGCTTAAAACTAATTACACTCTGAATATAATTATCTTTGTAAGCAATCTTATTAGTTAGACGATGTTTATTAGAACCATAAATAATATAATTTTTATAAAACCTTATAGAGTGCAAATTACTATCAATACTGTTGGCCATAAAGTTATAATTTTTGTATTTACTAGCATTAACATATTCTCTTTGAATATATGTTTTTAATGGTATAATTCCTGGGAAAATGAAAAAAGGGTAGTGACAACTAACAATAATATATTTAGCTCTAAATTCTTTTTTATTAGTCTTAACTATATAAATATTATTATCTTTTTTAATTTCTAAAGCCATAGTATTTTCATAAATGTTAACATTCTTATTAATAACTTTTTTAAGTCCTAACAAATATTTAACTGGATGAAATGTATAATTACCATCTACTTCAATTCCATACTTAATTGGAAAATGAATAGGGAGCTTATTAATAACTTTACATGAAATGTCATTAGCTTCTAAAATACTTTTTTCTTTATCGATTTTATTAATGCCTTTATCTTCCTTAGTAAAGATGATTGCTTTTGTTTCTTTTAAATCACATTTAATATTCTCTTTTTCAATAATACTCGTTAATAAATTAATAGCATCTAGCTGTGATTTTAAGTACTGTTTACTAACTGTTTTATTGAAACTTTTTTCTAAAGTTTGATAAATAGTATTCTGTAAATAAGTAATTTTAGCAGTTGATTTTGATGTTATTCCATTACCAATAATACCTCTATCTATTACAGTAACAGTATATTTAGAGTCTTTTAAAAAATAGGCAGCAGATAAACCAGTTATACCACCACCTATAATTAAAATATCGCTATCAGTAATTATTTCTTTATTATTTTTACTTTTACTATTAATTTGCCAAATAGAATTGTTTTCCATTCTATCACCTAATTATAGTATGGGAAGTAATTATAAAAATATTCTAGTTAATTAATTTCTTTAGGATTAACATGAACCATACAGTGTTTAACATCTTCATAATTATTTTCAATGTTATCATGTACTTCTTGAGCTATTTCATGTGCTTCTTTTAATGTTAAATCTTGATTAGCTGCGATTTCTAAATCGATATAAATCTTATTACCAAATAATCTTGTTTTAATCAAATCAATATTCAAAACACCATTTGTACTCAACACTAAATCGCAAATTTTATTAATAAAATCACTATTACAAGCTTTATCTACCATTTTATCAACAGAATCCATAAAAATATCATAGCTAACTTTGATAATACAAAGACAAATAATAATACTAGCAATTGAATCTAATAACTTAAATCCCATCATGGCTCCACCAATACCAATTAAACTTCCAATTGAAGATAAGGCATCACTTCGATGGTGCCATGCATCAGCCATTAGTGCATCAGATTTTATTTTTTTAGCAACACTCCTAGTATACCAGTACATAGCTTCTTTGGTAATAATAGAAATAATGGCAGCAATTAAAGCAATTAGAGTAGGCGTTTTAATCTCACTATAATTTTCAAAGAAAATAGTTTTAATTCCCATCCATCCAATACCTAAACCAGTTATAAATAAAAATATAGCTAAAATAAAACTAGCAACACACTCAATTCTTTCATGCCCATAAGGATGAGAAACATCTTCCTTTTTACTAGCTAGTTTTAATCCAATCATAACCACAATAGTACTAAGTACATCAGATAGAGAATGAATACTATCAGATATCATAGCATTACTTTTACCAATAATTCCGGCTATAAATTTAAAAATAAATAAAAAAACATTTCCAATAATAGAAATAACTGATACTTTCATGCCTTCTTTTAAATCATTATTTTTCATATATTCCTCCATATAGTAGCATTATTATAATATATGTTTTAAAAAAAGAAAAGCTATAAAATTAACTCTTGCATATTGATCTAAATAGCTATATAATGAAATAGTTCGTTAGCGAACGATTGGAGTATATTTATGGAAAAGTCTATGATATTAGAAATGAATGATGTTGCCCTAGATATATTTAAACTACTATCTACAAGGTATAAAAAGCTTGGTTTAGAAGTAACTCCTGTACAGGGTAGAATTATTATGGCTTTATATAGTCAAAATAATTTATTGTGTCAAAGAGATATCGAAGCGAGTGTACCATGTAATAAGTCAACTTTATCAGCTATTTTAAATACAATGGAAAAAAATGGTTTAATTACTAGACAAGGTTCAGAAAATGATTCGAGAAAGAAAAATATAATTCTAACAACTAAATCATTAGAAATAGCTGAATTTTTAAAGGAAGATAATTTACATATATCAAAAATTTTAGGTAGTAACATTACTGAAGATGAATATATTATTTTTGGGCAAATATTAGAAAAAATTAAAACTAATGTAGAAAGGATTTAAAAGATGGAAAAGTTATTTAAAAATTTTTCAAAGAAAGACATATTGGAAATAATATTATGTATTGCTCTTATTGTCTTTCAAGTATGGTTAGATTTAAAGTTACCTGATTATATGAGTGAAATTACTAGATTAATTCAAACTGAAGGAACAAAAGTTTCTGACATTTTAGTACCTGGTGGTTATATGTTAGCTTGTGCCTTTGGTAGTTTAATATCAGCAATTATAGTTGGCTTCTTTGCATCAGGTATTTCAGCTAATTTTTCAACTGATTTAAGAAGCAGAATATTTAGAAAAGTAGAAAGTTTATCAACAGCAGAAATTAAAAAGTTCTCAACTAGTAGTTTAATTACTAGAACTACTAATGATGTTTCACAGGTAGAAATGTTAATATCAATGGGACTACAAATGTTAATCAAAGCACCAATAATGGCTGTTTGGGCTATTACTAAAATATTAAATAAAAGTATTGAATGGAGTATGTTAACTGGTCTAGGAGTAGTTATACTAATGGGTACAATTATAACTATTATGATTATTGTGCTTCCTAGATTTGAACGCGTTCAAAAATTAATTGATAAAGTTAATGGTGTCACTAGAGAAAACTTAACTGGTATTAGAGTAATACGTGCTTTTAATGCTGAAGGTTTTCAAAAGGAACGTTTTGAAGATGTTAATACTAATTTAACTAAGATGCAATTATTTAATCAGAAATGTTTTGCTTTTCTTAGTCCTGTTATGAACTTTGTTATGCAATTTTTAACGCTAGGAATTTATTTTATAGGAGCTAGTTTAATTCAGGATGCTGATATGGCATCTAAAGTAACATTATTTAGTGATATGGTAGTATTCTCTAGTTATGGAATGCAAGTAATTATGTCATTTTTAATGTTAGCTATGATTTTTATGATGTGGCCAAGATCGCAAGTATCAGCAAAACGTATTAATGAAGTATTAGATGAAGAAGAAACAATTAAAGATGGAAATTTAAGTGATATCAATACTGATTTAGTAGGAACAGTTGAATTTAAAAATGTATCATTTAAGTATCCTGATGCTGATGAATATTTACTAGAAAATATATCATTTAAAGTAAATAAAGGAGAAACAATTGCTTTTATTGGTTCAACTGGTTCTGGTAAATCAAGTTTAATTAATTTAGTACCAAGATTTTATGATGCTACCAAGGGTGAAGTATTAGTTGATGGTATAAATGTTAAAGATTATAAACAAAAAGATTTACACAATAAAATAGGGTATGTTCCTCAGAAAGCTGTTATGTTTACAGGAACAGTTAAAGAAAATGTTAGTTATGGTGATAATGGTAAAGGCAAAATAACTCTTGATAAAGTTAAAGAAGCTATTCGTGTAGCTCAAGGGGAAGATTTTGTTTTAAAGATGGAAGATACATATGATTCACATATAGCGAGAGGTGGAACCAATGTATCAGGTGGACAAAAACAACGTTTAGCTATTGCCCGTGCTATAGCTAGAGATCCTGAAATATATATTTTTGATGATTCGTTCAGTGCCCTTGATTATAAAACTGATGCAACACTTAGAAAAGAATTAAAAAAATATACTAAAGATGCAACTAACATGATTGTAGCTCAAAGAATAGGAACAATTATCCATGCTGATAAAATAGTTGTTTTAGATAAAGGTAAATGTGTTGGTATTGGTACACACAAAGAATTATTAAAAAACTGTCAAGTATATAAAGAAATTGCTTTATCACAGTTATCAAAGGAGGAGTTAGAAAATGCCTAGACCTGGACCAAGATCTTTTGAAAAATCAAAGGATTTCAAAGGATCTATAAAAAGATTATTTCTTTCTTTAAATAACTGGCATAGCCTCTTAACAATTGCTTTGATACTTGCTATGACTAGTTCAATTCTATCATTAGTTGCTCCTAATAAATTATCTGATTTAACAGATACTATCACTTCTGGTATTAAACCTAATCTAAATGAAGAGGTAATTAATGAGATTATGACTGATACTAATATTTCTGATAGTGATAAACAGGAATTTGGTATTATGTTATCAAAAATGGCCGAAGAAAAAGATAGTCAAGAAATATTAAGATTGATTGATTCGCTTCCAGAAGCTATTAAAGAAAGAGTAGAACCATCTATTGATATGAATAAAGTTAAAAATATAGCTTTATTTCTAGCAACTATATATATATTAAGTTCAATATTTGGTTATATTCAAGGTTATACAATGACTACTGTTTCTAATAATTATGCTAAAAGTTTGAGAAGCAAAATTAGTAAAAAAATAAATGTTTTACCACTTAAGTATTTTGATAGTCATGAAACAGGAGATGTACTATCTAGAATTACTAATGATGTTGATACTGTTGCTCAAAATATGAACCAGAGTTTAGCAACTCTAGTATCTAGTTTAACTCTATTTATTGGTTCAATTATTATGATGTTTGTAACCAATTGGGTTATGGCGATAACAGCTATTTTAGCTAGTTTATTTGGCTTTGCTTTCATGGGTATAATTTTAGGTAAATCTCAGAAATACTTTATGAAAAGACAAGAACAGCTTGGTGATTTGAATGGTTATGTTGAAGAGATATATAGTGGACACAATGTAGTTAAAGCATACAATGGTGATAATCAAGCAAATAATGAGTTTGATGAGTTAAATGAATCTCTTCGTAGTTCTAGTAGAAAAAGTCAATTTTTATCTGGTATGATGCAACCAATTATGGGTTTTGTTGGTAACTTTGGTTATGTAGCTGTTTGTATAGTTGGTTCATTACTAGTAGTTAACAACACAATTTCATTTGGAGTTATTGTTGCCTTTATGATATATGTACGTTTGTTTACTAATCCACTTTCGCAAATAGCTCAAGCTATGACAGGATTACAGTCAACTGCTGCTGCTAGTGAAAGAGTATTTGAATTCTTAGATGAAAAAGAAATGCCTAACCAAGATAAATGCACTAATAAATTAGAACTAGGCAAAGTTAAAGGTAAGATTGAATTTAACCATGTTAAATTTGGTTATGATAAAAATAGAACTATTATAAAAGATTTTAGTGCTAAGGCAATGCCTGGTGAAAAAATAGCTATTGTTGGACCAACTGGTGCTGGTAAAACAACACTAGTTAACTTATTAATGAAGTTTTATGAAATTAATGATGGTGATATTTTAATCGATGGTGTTTCTACTAAAACTTTAACTAGAGAAAATATTCATGATTTATTTATCATGGTATTACAGGATACTTGGTTATTTGAGGGAACAATTAGGGATAATATTAAGTTTAATAAAGAAGATATTACTGATGAAGAAATTTGGAAAATATGTGAAACTGTTGGTGTAGATCATTTTATTAAAACATTACCTGGTGGCTTAGATTCAACTTTAGATGACAGCGATTCTGTCAGTCAAGGTCAAAAACAGTTATTAACTATAGCACGTGGTATGGTAAAAAATGCTCCATTCTTAATTTTAGATGAAGCAACAAGTAATGTTGACACAAGAACAGAAGAATTAGTTCAAAAGGCTATGGATAAATTAACAGAAGGTAGAACTTCATTTATCATTGCTCATAGATTATCAACTATTAAAAATGCCGATTTAATTTTAGTTATGAATGAAGGTAATATTATTGAACAAGGAACTCATGATGAATTAATGAAACAGGGTGGCTTTTACGAAAAACTTTATAATAGTCAGTTTGAAAAAACTAATTAGAAGCACAAGTTGCTTCTTTTCTTTTATCTAATTTTAGTTTATAATGATAATAATAGGAGGCTAGAATATGAACAAGAAAGGTTTTACTTTAATTGAACTTTTAGGAGTTATCGTAATTTTATCTATTATTATGTTAATTGCTGTACCTAATATCACATCTGTCTTAGAAAAAAACAAGAAAGAATCATATGTTACTGATGCTAAAAAACTTATTACTCAAGCAAAATATGAAATACGTAATGGAAATATTGAAAAACCTGATGCAGATAATATAGTAAAGATAACCTTATCTTATCTTGGAACTAATGATGTTAATAAGGATCCTGATGGAAATAGCTATAGTTTAACTGATTCTTATGTAGTTATTGTACGTAATGATGGCTATTTAGAATATTATGTTAATTTAGTTGCTACTACTAATTCTGGTAATAGGGGAATTCAATTATCTAAAGAAGATGAATTACAGAGTGATAATAGAATTTCACTAGTAAAAAAAGATATTACTGTTCCAACTGATGGCATGATAAAGTCAATAACTAATAAAAATAGTGCTACTATTAAAAGCTATTGATTGTAAATAATTGCCAAAATTGTCAAAAAAACTTGCATGAATATAGGGACAATGTTATACTTAATATGATAAGTAAAATAGAGGAGGATAATATGAGAAAGATTAATAAAAAAGGTTTTACTTTAATTGAGTTATTAGCAGTAATCGTTATTTTAGGTGTATTACTTGCTGTAGCTGTACCAGCCGTTACTAAATATATTACTTCATCAAAGAAGAGTGGCTATATTGATAACATGAAGTATTTTATGGATTCAGCTAGATCTGAGGTTTTAGATGGTGAATATAATGCACCAGTTTCTACTAATGAAGCTACAGTAATTTATTTTGATCATTTACAACCTAAACTTGAAAAAGGTGGAAAAACTTCATCATATGGTGCTGCTTATGATATGAATAATAGTTTCGTTGTAATTGTTAATGAAGGTACTGCTGAAAAGCCAGACCAAAAATATTATGTTGCTGCAAGAGATACTAGTGGTTATGGTATTGGTGTTGTTACTTCATCAGCTACGACTGCTAAAATCATTCAATATGATGAACTAAAAAATGAAAATGTAGTTCAACTTACTGCTGGTGCTACTTGTACTACTACAAATAATAAAGTTGATGGTTCTGTAACTTCAGAAACTTTATCAGTACAGCCTGGTACTTTATCTAATGTAAAAGTTACTAGAATTTATAAAAAGTAATTTAGGTTGTCGTATGACAACCTTCTTTTTAATATAAAACATTGTGAGGTGAGAAAATTGAAAAAGAATATTAAGAATAAAGGTTTTACTTTAATTGAGTTGTTAGCGGTAATCGTTATATTAGCTATATTACTTGCTATTGCTGTACCAGCTGTTACTAAATATATTACTAAATCTAGAAAAGATGGTATGGTATCTACAGCTCAGGGATTTGCTGATGCTATTAGTAAAGATACTACAAGTGAGTTTTATGAATTACCAGTTGGTAGCAATGATATTACTATTATATCTGTAGATTTAATTAAATTAGAAAATGGTAAAGAAAAATCTCCATATTCTGGTCGTTGGCTTCCTAGATATAGTTATGTAGCTATTATTAATACCGGTACAGATGAAGATCCTGATTATGAATATTATGTTGCACTACGTGATTCTAAAAGATATACAGTTTCATTAACTCGTGTTGGCGATATTTCGCGTTCAAGTATAATACGTAATAATGTTTCTGGAACTAAAGCACCTATTACAGCTGTATGTGGTAGTGAAGATGGTGAATATATGGTAATTGATAAAATTACTGGTCTTGAAAAATATCAACCTAAAAGTGGTTGGAATGCAACTGTGTATAGTTCACAAGAGTGTTAATAATGAACTCAATTTGAGTTCTTTTTATTTACCTTTTTTCTTGCTAACTTAGTTGGGTTATGCTATAGTTATAATAGGATGTGATTACGATGAGATTAAATATAAAAATAGGAAAAAAAGGTTTTACTCTAATTGAATTATTAGCAGTAATAGTTATTTTAGGAGTGTTAATTAGTATAGCTGTTCCTAAGGTAACAAAATATATTACTAATTCTAGAAAAGAAAGTTATGTAAGTGAGATGCTTACTTTTGTTAATACTGTTAGAGAAGATATAACTAGTGAAACTTATCCTGCACCAATTAAAAGTAATGATGTTGTTATTATTACTTTTGATATGGCTAATTTGGATAAGTCACAAAATAAGTCACCATTTGGTGGAAAATATCTTCCTAGTAAAACTTATGTAGCAGTTGTTAATGTTGGATTGGGTGCTGATCCTGAATATAAATATTATGTATCAGCTCAAGATGCTAAAGGATATGCTATTCCATTAACTAGTGAGTCTAGTTTAAATAAAAATATAATTATTGCTAATGCTAAAAATAAGATGGAAGTAACTGTTCAATCCATTTGTGGTACACGTGATGGTTACAATAGAGAATATACAGAAATATCTGGATTAACTGATATTCAACCAGTAGATGAGGATGGTAATAAAATAAGTTGGAATGCAACTATTTATAGTAGTGAGGCTTGTAATGGACAATAATTTAATAATCGGTTCACATGTAACTTTTAATAAGAACGAACAACTTGTAGCATCAGTAAAAGAAGCTATTAGTTATAAAGCTAATACTTTTATGTTTTATACTGGCGCTCCTCAGAATACTAATAGAAGTCAAATAGATGATTTTAAAACGATTGAAGCTATGAATTTGGCTAAGGATAATGGTATAAATTTATCTAATGTTATTGTTCATGCACCTTATATTATTAATCTTGCTAATGCTAAAAATTTAGATTTTGGTATTTCTTTTTTAACTGATGAATTAAATCGTTGCAGTAGTCTTAATATGAAATATTTAGTTCTTCATCCTGGTAGTCATGTTGGTGAAGGAATTGAAATTGGTATTAAAAATATTGTAAAGGGATTAAATGAAGTGTTGAAAAATTATCATGGTAATACTATGATTTTACTTGAAACAATGGCTGGTAAAGGTTCTGAAGTCGGAAGTAAGTTTGAAGAGTTAAAGGCAATTATTGATGGTGTTACTTATTCTAATCGTTTAGGTGTGTGTTTGGATACATGTCATTTAAATGATAGTGGTTATAATTTAAATGATTTTGATAAACTTATTGAAGAGTTTGATAGTGTAATAGGAATAGATAAAATACATTGTATTCATATAAATGATAGTAAAAATGTAAGAGAAAGTCACAAAGATAGACACGAAAATATTGGTTTTGGTACAATTGGATTTGATACTTTAATTAATATTATTTATGATGATAGATTTAAAGATGTTCCTAAAATATTGGAAACACCATATATAGATGGAGACTATCCACCATATCTACAGGAAATAGATATGATTAGAAAAAAGACTTTTAATAGTAATTTAATTGATGATATTAAAGACTATTATAATAAATAAAGTGTAAATAACTATCGAATAGATAGTTTTTTTTGTTTCATTTTGGTAAAATATAAGTGTGATGTATATGAAAGACGGAATTTTAGTAATTAATAAACCTAAAAATATGACTAGTAGAGAAGTAGTAGATATAGTGTGTAAAAAACTTGGTACTAGACATATTGGACATACTGGAACATTAGACCCAATGGCTACTGGTGTTTTAGTACTTGGCGTAAATGAAGGATGCAAAGTAATAGATTTATTAACTCAAGAAGATAAAATATATGAAGCTAAAGTTTTAGTGGGATTAGAAACAGATACTCTTGATATCACCGGAAATATTTTAAATGAATATAATATAGAGAATTTAACTAGTGATGATGTAGAAAAGGCTCTTAGTAAATATAGAGGTAAATATAATCAAGAAGTACCTAAATATTCAGCTATTCACGTTGATGGTAAAAGATTATATGAATATGCTAGAAATAATATTGATGTAGAACTACCTAAAAGAGAAGTAGAAATATTTAGATTAGATTTAAAAAACGAGGCAGAGTATCAAAATGGAAAGTATATATTTTCTATAATTTCACATGTTAGTAAAGGTACTTATATTAGAAGTTTAATTAGAGATATTGGTGTATCTTTAGGCTATCCATGTACAATGACGGAATTAGTTAGAATAAAACAGGGAGTATTTAACTTGGAACAGGCTATTAATTTAGATGAAGTTGATAGTAGTAAATTACTTAGTATAGAAAAAGCATTAACTAATATTAAAAGTATAGTAGTAGATGATGATACAGCTAATAAGGTTATGAATGGGGCAATATTGGAATTAGATACAAATGATGATAAGGTATTAATCATGAATAATAATGAATTATTAGCTATTTATGAGAGGTATGTAAAGGATTCAACTAAGATGAAACCATATCGTGTTTTTAGGAGGTAAGTAATGAAAAGGTTAAGTGAATTATATCCGGGCTATCCTGATGATGTTTTAATAAGTGGTATTAAAATAAATTCTAAAGATGTAACTGATGGTGATATTTTTGTATGTACTATGGGTGTTACTGCAGATAGACATGACTTTATTGATGAAGCTATTAAAAATGGTGCTAAAGCAGTAGTAGTACAGAAACCTGTAGAATGTAGTGTACCAACTATTTTAGTGGAAAATACTAATAAGGAGTTACCACTATTAGCTAGTAGATTTTATGATGCACCAGAAAGTAAATTAGATATTATTGGAATAACTGGTACTAATGGTAAAACAACAGTAGCTACTATTATTCAAGATTTGATTGGAAATGATATCTGTGGTTATTTAGGTACTAATGGTATTATATGTAGTAAATTTTCTGAATCAATTAGAAATACTACACCTGATTCAGACCGTTTATATGGTTATTTTAAAAGGTTTGTTGATAGTGGATGCCAAATTTTGAGTATGGAAACTTCAAGTGAAGCTTTCTATCGTGAACGTCTTCAAAATATTAAATTTAAAGTAGGAATAATTACTAATATTACTGAAGATCATTTGAATATTCATAAAACAATTGAAAACTATGTAGCATGTAAACAAAAATTAGTTATGCAAGTAGCTGATGATGGTTATTCAATATTAAATACTGATGATAAATATTATGATGAAACTAGAAAATTAGCTAAAGGTACTGTTTTAACTTATGGAAAAAATGATGCTGACTTACAGATAATCAGTTCTATGTCAACAGCTAAAGAAACTAATATAACTATAAAATATAATGGTATGAACTATAATTTTTTATCACCATTATTAGGAGAATTTAATACTTATAATTTATGTGCAGCTATATTAGCTTTAATCGCTCTTGGTTATGGTATTGAAGATATTATAAAAAGAGTTTCTAATATAGAAGCTCCGCATGGTAGAGTAGAATTTTTAAATTATGGACAGGATTATGAGATAGTTTTAGATTATGCACATACGCCAGATGCCTTTTCTAAACTGTACAAATTATTGAACGAAATAAAAAAGGGTAGAATAATTACAGTAACGGGTAGTGCCGGCGGTCGTGAAAAAGAAAAAAGAGGGCCAATGGGTAAACTAGTATTAGATGAATCTGATTATGTTATTTTTACGATGGATGATCCTAGATATGAAGATGTTAAAGATATTATTTCTGATTTAGTAAGTGAGTCAGATAAAAGTAATTATGAAATAATAGTTAATCGTAAAGAAGCTATTTATAGGGCTTTTGATATGGCTAATAAGGATGATATAGTTTTAATAGCTGGTAAAGGTATAGATAACTATATGGCTATTGAAGATAAATATTTACCATATAGTGATTTAGAAGTAATAGAGGAATATTTTAATGTATAAAATATGCTTGTTCGATTAAAATTAAATTTTACTAATAGTATAATCACATATAGGGAATGCTGATTGTTGAGTGCTTGCCAACTTCTGTAGGAAGGAAGCTTAATATATTATGAAGAAAAATGATTCTATGTATAAAAAAATAGTACTCAATCTACAGAAGATTAAGTACTAACACTATTTATTAGGGTTAGTACTTAACTCGGAAAAATTAAGTATTCCCTTTTATAATATATGAAGCTTCCTTTATCTATATACATAGTACCATAATTTTTATCTTTATTTAAGTAACCATGTATATTTTCTAAAAGCATAATAATTTCCTTGAATGATTCGACAAAACTAGACATATTATTTACTAGGTGATTATATGTTAAAAAAGTTAATTAAAATGCTTTTTTCTAATTTTTCTTTATTTACGGCATCATATTCAAATAATGTTTTTCCAGAACCTTTATCAAAAGAGGAAGAAGAAAAATATATTGAAAGTTATCTTAAAGGTAGTCAAGAAGCCCGAAATAAACTAATTGAACATAATCTAAGATTAGTTGCTCATATCGTAAAAAAATATGATTCTAATAAAGAAGATACTGATGATTTAATAAGTATAGGAACAATAGGACTTATCAAAGGAATAGATTCTTTTTCTAATAGTAAGGGTACTAAAATAACCACATACTGTGCTAGATGTATAGAAAATGAGATATTGATGTATTTTCGCTCTAATAATAAAAATTTAAAGAATGTATCTTTAAATGAATCAGTTGGATTTGATAAAGATGGTAATGAAATAACGATACTAGATATCCTAAAAGCACCAAAACCTGACTATGTAGATGAAATTAATAAAAAAGATAATATAAAGTTACTAAAGAATTATATTGAAGTGTTAAATGACCGGGAAAAAGAAATAATAATTATGAGATACGGTTTAAATAATACAGAGGAACAAACTCAAAAAAAGATTGCTAAAGAATTAAAAATATCTAGAAGTTATGTATCTCGTATTGAAAAAAGGGCACTTACTAAAATACTTAGAGAGTTTATGAAAAATAAATCTGTAAACTAATTATGTAAATATAGTGTACAAAGTATTAAAAGAATAGCTTTGTACGCTTTTTTTTGGTTTAATTATTTTTGTTTGTGATAAAATATATATGTAGAGTGTGAGGATAATATGAAGGAAGTAAAAAATACTAAAAAAGATAAAACTATTTCTAAAAAAATTACTAGTACTGGTAAGAAGATAAAAGAAAAAAAAGATGTTAATTTATATGAACTAGAATCAGAAATTAAACATGATATTAAGAATAAACATAATCATTCACGTGGTAGAGTTATTACCTTGATAATAGTTTTAATATTACTAATTATCTTATTTGTCGCAATGCATGTTTTTGTACCAAGTATTGACTTAAATGGTGATAGTAAGATTGAGTTATCATATAATACTGAATATATAGAGAACGGTGCTACTAGTAAGTTTTTTGGTAAAGATTTAACTTCTAAAATAAATATAAATGGTACTGTTGATACATCTAAAATAGGAACATATACTATTACTTATGATTTAAAAGATGGAATTTTTCATGTAAAAAAAGAACGTAAGGTAGTTGTAGTTGATAAAATAAATCCTATTATAGAATTAACAGGCGAACAAGAAGTATTTGTTTGTCCAAAACAGGAATATAGTGAAATAGGATATAAAGCTTACGATGAATATGATGGTGAACTTACTGATAAAGTAAAAGTTACTAAGAATAAAGATAAAGTAGTTTATACAGTTAAAGATTCATCAGGTAATACTGCATCAGTTACTAGAAAACTTACTGAATTAGATAATGAAAAGCCAACTATTACTTTAAAAGGTACTCAAACTATGTATCTAACATTAACAGATGATTTCACTGAACCAGGTTATACAGCTAATGATAATTGCAGTGGTGATGTTACTAGTAAGGTAGAAGTAAGTGGTGAGGTTAAAGCTAAACAAAAGGGAACATATACTTTAACTTATAAAGTAAAAGATAATGCTAATAATGAAACAGTTGTTACTAGAAAGGTAATAGTATCAGAAAAAACTGATCCTAATAGTGGTGTTATCAAGCATGGAGTTATTTATTTAACTTTTGATGATGGACCTAGTAGTGTTACTACTGGTACTATTTTAGATATTTTAAAAGAAGAAAATGTAAAGGCTACTTTCTTTGTTACTAATAATGGTCCAGATAATTTAATTAAAAGAATGTATGATGAAGGCCATACTGTAGCATTACATACAGCTAGTCATAAATATGCAACTGTATATGCTTCTGTTGATGCTTATTTTAATGACTTGAATATTGTTGGTAATCGTGTTAAACGTATTACTGGACAAGCTAGTAAAATAGTACGTTTTCCTGGAGGTAGTAGTAATACTGTAAGTAGACATTACTGTAAAGGTATAATGACTACTTTAAGCGAGGAGTTATTTAATAGAGGATATCGTTATTATGATTGGAATATAGATTCAGGTGATGCGTCTAAAGCTAGAACTAAGGAAGCAGTTTATAAAAATGTTACTTCAAACTTATCTAAAAACAGAGCTAATGTAGTATTAATGCATGATATTAAAACATGGACTAGAGATGCAATTAGAGATATTATTCGTTATGGTAAAGATAATGGCTATACATTTGAAGCTATTGATATGAATACCTATATGGTTAGACAAAAAATTAATAATTAGGTGAATTATAGTGTTAAAGTTAATGGAAGTGAATTTTAAAAAATTTAAAAAAACTATTTATCCTCATTATCTTGAACTTTTTCCTAAAAATGAGCAAAAAAGTTTAAGAAAAATAAAAAAGCCTTATTTAAAGGGCATAACAAAACTAGTAAAAATTGTTGATGAAGATGTCACTGTTGGTTTTTTGATTTATAATACATTAGTTGGTAATAAATATGTTCAACTAGATTATTTTGCGATATTTAAGAAATTTCAAAATAAACAATATGGTACTAATGCTATTCATCAATTTAAAAAGTATTTTAGTGACTATAATGGAATTTATGGTGAAATAGAAAAAGCTGGATTAGGAAAAGATGAAAGGGATAATGTGATTAGGGAAAAAAGAATAAAATTTTGGAAATCCCTTGGTTTTGTACTACTTGACTTTGATTTGGAATTGTTTAAGGTTACTTATTCACCATGTATTTTAAAAATAAAAGATATAGAATTAGATAATAATGAAATTATAGAAAGTACTTTTAAAATTTATAATGCTCTTTTAGGAAAGAGGCGAGTAAATAAAAATTGTTTGGTTTTAAAAGATTCTGAATTTGAGTAAGAATCTTTTATTTTACATTCTTTTGAAAATTAGTATAATAGTAGTGGGTGGTTAAATGAAATGTTATCCTAATATGTATCAAAAAAGTATTTATGATATTAATTATAAGAAACTAAAAAAGTTAGGTATTAAGTGTCTAATATTTGATTTAGATAACACAATAGCTTTAATAGATCAGCATAAAATAACTGATGCTACTAAGAAATTATTACTTGATTTGAAAAAAGATTTTAGAATAGTTATCATATCTAATAATGTTACTTCAAGAGTAAAAAGTTATGCTGATTATCTAGAATGTGATTTTGTAGCTAATTCTATGAAACCGCTTTCTAAAGGGTATCGTAAAATTAGAAAAAAGTATCATTTGTTAAAAGAAGAAATGTGTATGATAGGTGATCAAATAGTAACAGATATTTATGGTGGTAATAGATATAATATATTTACTATTTTAGTAGATCCACTTGGTACTAAAGATTTAAAAATAACTAGTTTAAATCGTTTCATAGAAAGAAAAATTTTAAAACGATATGAAAAGAAGCAAATTATGAAAAAAGGTGTTTATTATGAGTAAGAAGGAATATTGTTTAGGCTGTGGTGTTTTACTACAAGATGAAAATATTATGCAAGAAGGTTATGTTACTAGTCTAGAAAATGATATATGTCAAAGATGTTTTAGAATGAAAAATTATGGTGAATATCAGGTAGTAGCTAAATCAAACGAAGAATATATTGAAATACTTAAATCGGTTGCTAAAACTAAAGATTTGGTGCTTCATATTGTTGATTTAGTAAATCTTGATAAAGATATTCATAATATCCGTGAGTATTTACCTAATAAAATGATTTTAGTTTTAAATAAGAGAGATGCTCTTCCTAAAAGTGTTAAAGATGAAAAGATTATCGATTATATAAAAAGTTTAGGTGTAGACTATGAAGATATCATAATTATTAGTGCTAATAAAAACTATAATTTAGATTTATTGATGAAAAAAATAAAGAAATATAAGACGTCAAATAAAGTATATGTAGTAGGTCACACTAATACTGGTAAAAGTAGTCTGATTAATAAATTAATTCATGATTATTCAGAAAGTACTAATGAACTTACTATTTCACCACTTCCTAGTACTACTTTAAATACTGTTGCTATTACTTTGGATAAGGACTTAGTTTTAATAGATACTCCTGGACTGGTAGATAGGGGTAACATTACTAATTATGTAGACAGTAATGCTTTAAAGAGATTGATACATAAAAAAGAGATGAAGCCTAGAACTTTCCAAATTAAGAAGGGGCAATGTTTAGTAATAAGTGATATTTGTAGAGTTGATTATGTTGATGGTGATAGAAATAGCTTTACTTTATATATTCCTAATGGGCTAAAAGTAAAAAAGATGAATGCCAATCGTCAAACTATTATGAAAGATTTATCTAAAACTACTTATGAAATGAAATATCGTGAAGATTTAGTTATTAATGGTTTAGGTTGGATAAAAGTAGTAGAAAAAGGTATAGTAGATATTTATATTGACAAGAATATTGAAACATTTACAAGAAGGAATTTTATATAATGATTAATGGTTTAGATAAAGATTTGTTGTCACAGATTGAAGTATTAGAAAAAATATTACTATCTAACTCTACTCTAAAAGAAGTTTTAGTAAGATTATCTCAAACTGATTTAAAAAACTATTATGTGGCTGCTGGTTGCATTAATCAAACTATTTTTAATTATTATCATGGTTATCCTTTAATGAATGGAATAGATGATTTTGATATTGTATATTTTGATAGTGATGTTTCCTATGAAAAAGAGGATAGCATTATAAAAGAAATAAATAATTTAGTAAATGACTTAAATATTAAATGTGATGTAAAGAATGAAGCTAGAGTTCATTTATGGTATGGTGAAAAGTATGGTAAACATATAGAACCGTATACAAGTCTTGAAGATGCTATTAATTCTTGGGGTACTAGTGTTACTTGTTTAGGAGTTAGACTTGAAAATAATAAATTGATTATTTATGCCCCATATGGTTTAAATGATTTATTTTCCATGACTATTAGACCAGTAAAAAGACAATATACAGAAGAACAGTATATAATAAAAACTAATAAGTGGAAGAAAAAATGGCCAAAATTAAATGTTTTGCCATGGAATGAATAAAAAATAGAAAGAAGTTTTTAATTTCTTTCTATTTTATTTAGATACTATTCCATATGTTTCATGTTCAGGATCCCAAAATATCATGTTATCAATTGGTTTATAAGTTAAATATCCATTAATTATAAATATTATACCTATTAAAATAATACTTATAATATTTATTTCTTTATAGTCTCCTTTCTTTAAGAATATGCTACCCATAAACTGTCCAAACATAATTGCTAGAAATAGTAGTATAAAAGTGAATATCATATTTTCACCAAATCTTAAATAAACAGGGATGTAAATAACTAAAAATATCGCTATTGTAGCAACACTACTTACAAGATTGGTTAAGAAAATATTTTCAAAGTGGAACTTTCTTCTTATTATAAAAAGTCCAAAGTAAAATAAGAAGAAACAACTAAATACCATTTTCATGTGTTGAAATATACTTTCATTGGTGGGGAAAATAGCTGCTATGATATCATTTTGGAAGATATCAAATAAAAAGTGAGCTGGAAAGCATAAACAAAAGATGATAATACTACTAATTAAAATATATTTAAAATTTTTCATGTATTTAATATATCACTAAAATTAAGTAGATTTTGTCGAAAGATGTGTTATAATAAATTTGATTTTATGATGTAGATTTATAAATATTTTTAAATCGAACTTTTGTCCTATTACAATAAATTAAGAATAGAATGTAGGGGGATACTTAAATTTCAATTTTATTTGTTGGTAGTTATAATAAGTTTATTTTATTAGGAGGATTTTATGAAAAAAACTATAATTAATGAGTTTAATATTGAAGGATATAGAAAACTTCATGAAGGAATGCTTAAAATAAACAATTTAGAACACATAAGTGTAATTAGTACTATATTAATGTCTGTTATTGGTTTTGTGGCTCCAATAATGTTATCAATTGCACTAAAAGAATTGATTATTGTTTTCCTATTATTAAGTTTAGCTATTGAAACCTGTCTTCTTCCATATGCTTTAATAAGCTTTTCTGTATTGCAAAAGAAAAAAACAAAATTTAAAAAATTGATTAGTAAGGAATGTCCAGATGTTGATACTGAAATAGATATGTTAGAATTACAGAAAAAGTTAGAAGCTACTAAAGAGATGAAAGTAAATAATATTGACCAAAAAAATGAACAGAAAAAATTAGAAACTATTAAAGAAGAAAATACAAACAAAACTTATATTGACGCTAAAAATACTGATGAAGTAGTTGAAGATAATATACAAGCTTTACCTGTTGATCAACAGGTAACAGCAAAACCATTAATGAAGATGAAGACGATTAAATAATTGTAGAATTTTAGGAGGTGATACTATGGATAATACTAATATTATTAATGAAATACGTAGTAAAACTGATATTGTTGATATTATTTCTAGTTATTTACCTCTTACACAAAAGGGCAAAAACTTTTTTGGGGTTTGTCCTTTTCATGATGATACTAATCCTTCAATGAGTGTATCACGTGAAAAACAGATTTATAGATGTTTTTCTTGTGGTGCTAGTGGTAATGTGTTCAATTTTATAATGGATTATGAACATGTTTCGTTTAAAGAGGCTTTATCTATTTTGGCTAATAAAACTGGTATTGAAATTAAGGGAATTAGATTAGATAAAAAAGAATCTAAGTATGATAAATTATATGAAATATATGAACTTGCTCATAAATATTATCAAAATAATATGAATAGTAGTTATGCTAAAAAGGCAAAAGAATATTTAAACAATCGTCATATTGATGAGGATATGATTAAAGAATATAAAATTGGATTAAGTTTAGATAAAAATGATAACTTAACTAAGTTATTATTATCTAAAGGATATGATTTAAATACTTTAAATAATATTGGTTTAACTAATTATGATAAAGATGTTTATACCAATAGAATTATGTTCCCATTATATGATTTGAATGGTAGAGTAGTAGGATTTTCGGGAAGACGTTATGATGGTATTAAAGAAAATAAATACGTAAATACAAAAGGGACAAATATATTTCAAAAGGGTGAAACACTTTATAACTATCATAATGCTCGTGAATTTGTTAGAAGTAAAAATGAAGTAATCGTTATGGAAGGCTTTATGGCTGTTATTCGTACATTAACGACGGGTATTAAAAATGTTGTAGCATTAATGGGAACTGCTATGACTAAAGAACAAGCAAATCTTATAAAAAGATTATCTACTAATGTTGTTTTATGCTTTGATGGAGATGAACCAGGAAGAAAGGCATGCCTTGATAATGGCAATGAACTTGAAAAATTAGGTTGCGATGTTAGTATTGTGGAATTAGATGGTGGGCTTGACCCAGATGATTACATTTTAAAATATGGTGGAGATGACTTTAAAAACTTAGTTAAAAATGCTATAACTTTGAGTGATTATCGCATAAAACGTCTAAAAAAGAATATAAATTTAAATAGTGATTTAGAAAAAACAGAGTATATTAATAATGTTTTAGCAGAAACTAGTAAAATAGGAGATGAAATTCATCAAGAATTCATACTAAAAAAACTTGCAAAAGAATTCAATATAAGTTATAATACCCTAGAAAAAAGATTATTATCCTTTAAAACAGAGAACAGTAAAGAAGAGAAAAAAACAGAAGAAGAATTAGTGATTAAGCCAAATCAAACAAAGGCTAAAAAGGATAAATATTATATAGCAACTAATGCTTTACTATATTACATGTTAGTTAATAAGAAATGCCTAGATTACTATAATAGTGGTAAAATTAATTTTCTTAATGAAGATGAAAGATATTTAGCTAGCGAAATTTCGTATTATGAACAAAAATATGGTATAATAACACCAGCTGATTTTTATACCTATTTACAGACTAAAGAGGAGTTACTTAAGGTATTAAATAGAGTATTAGAATTAGAGTTAGATAAAGAAGTTACAGAAAAAACGATTCTAGATTATATTAATACGCTTAAAGAATATCGCGTAAAACAGGAAATTAATCGTTTAGAAGAAGAATTAAAAGAAGAAAATGATGTAATGAAACAGGCAAATATTGCGTTAAAAATAGCGGAACTAAGAAAAAATCAAGAATTGTAGAATGGGGAGTTGACTAAAATGACAAAGGAAATCAAAACATTTGATGAAAGAAAGCAAAGTTTATTAGAATTAGGAAAAAAGAATGGATTTATAACATATGAACAATTAGCTGAAGAATTAAAAGGATTAGAAGTAGATAGTGATTCATTAGATGATTTATATAACTTTCTAGTAGATAATAATATTGAAATCACATCTGATGATGCTGAATCAACAGGTGATGATGAAGATGATAGTGGATTAGTTGATTTAGAAGATTTAGCTTTATCTAAAGATATTAAGATTAATGATCCAGTTCGTATGTACTTGAAGGAAATTGGTAGAATAAACTTACTTACTTCAGATGAAGAATATGAATATGCTTTACGTGCTGAACAAGGCGATGAGTATGCTAAAAAAATGTTGGCTGAATCAAATCTTCGTTTGGTTGTATCGATAGCTAAACGTTATGTAGGACGTGGAATGTTATTTTTGGATTTAATTCAAGAGGGAAATATAGGTCTAATGAAGGCAGTAGATAAGTATGATCCTTCAAAGGGATTTAAATTTTCAACATATGCAACATGGTGGATTCGTCAAGCAATTACTCGTGCTATAGCTGATCAAGCAAGAACTATTCGTGTTCCTGTTCATATGGTTGAAACAATTAACAAATTAGCTCGTGTACAAAGACAATTAACTCAAGAATTAAATCGTGAGCCAACTGATGAAGAAATAGCTAAGAAATTAGGTATTAGTATTGATAAAGTACGTGAAGTATATAAAATTAGTCAAGATCCAGTATCACTTGAAACTCCAATAGGAGAAGAAGATGATTCACATTTAGGTGATTTCATTAAGGATGAAAGAACTATGTCTCCAGAAGAATATGCAACAGCTGAAATGCTAAAAGAAGAATTGAGTGGTGTTTTACTTACTTTAACTGATCGTGAAGAAAGAGTACTAAGATTAAGATTTGGGCTTGATGATGGACAATGTAGAACACTAGAAGAAGTTGGACAAATATTTGGCGTAACAAGAGAAAGAATTCGTCAAATTGAGGCTAAGGCACTTCGTAAATTAAGACATCCATCACGTTCTAGAAAATTAAAAGATTTTTTAACTAATTAAGACTAGTGATAGTCTTTTTTTCTTGTTATAATTAAGAAGGTGAAAAGTATGAAAATAAAACTAAATAAACGTTTGCAGGCAGTAGCAAATTTGGTTGATGAAAATAGAAATGTTATTGATGTAGGGTGTGATCATGCCTTTTTAAGTATATACTTAGTTCAGAATAAAAAACCAAAATATATAATTGCTTCCGATGTAAAAGAAGGACCACTTGCTCATGCTAAGGAAAATTGTGAAAAATATCATGTATTAGATAAAATTAATCTAAAACTTGGGTCTGGTATAGAACCAATAGAAGATAAAATTGATACTATTATTATCTCTGGTATGGGTGGATATAATATGATAGGTATTTTAAAATATAAAAGAGATTTATATAAAAATGTTGATACTATTATTTTATCTCCAAATAGTGATAGTGATAAAGTTAGAAAAGAAATATGTAAGCTTGGCTTTTATATAGATGAAGAAGTATTAGTAAAAGAAAATAATATCATTTATGTAGTTATTCGCTTTAAGAGGGGAAAGAAAAGATACTCATCTTCTCAGTATATATATGGACCGGTTTTGATGCAAAGAAAAGACAGCTTATTTTTAGAACATATAAAAAAAGAACAGCAAACTAAAGAAAGGTTACTTGCTGTTCTACCTAAGAAATATTTAAGTAGAAGATTTCAGTTAAAGAAAGAGTTAAAATTAATAAACAAATTATTACAAAACTAGTTATTTAGATAAAAAAGGTTGGATTTTCACCTGAACTATAGTTATTGGTTTCTACTAGACTGGAGTTATTTTTTTCTTCTGTTTTAATATCTGTAACGGTGTTGTTGGTTACTACACTTTTATTATTACTTGTACCGGAATCATCTTTGACTGCTCCCATAATTTTAAACATTGTTTTGGCATTATTAATCATTGGTTTAACTTGATAAAAAATGGGAATGGCTTGATTAACAACATTTAATGTTTTACTGGCACCGTTTAAGAAACCACTGAAACTAAACTTACTTAAAAGTCCTTTACCTATACCGCTACCAATACCACCTTTAGCTATTGAACTTGCCATGTTAGCTCCGCCAAGTCTTCCTAATCCAGCTGTACCACCTAATCTACCTAGTCCTGCTAAATTAGCAGCTTGATAATAGGAACTTGCCATATATGGATTGTATAAACCATTTCCAAACATAATTAATACTTCCTTTCCTTACCATATTATATGAAAAAGAAAAAAAATGTTTAAAAAAACTTATTCATATGCTATACTAATCTATAGAATAGTAGAATACAAAAGGGTTGATAGTATGAATATATTTATTGGATCATATCATATTGTAAAAAAAGTATTTTCTTTACCACAATTATTGATAGAAAAACAAAGACAAAAAACTATAAATAAAGAGTTATTGGAAGAAAAAACTAAACGTCAAGAAAAGTTGTTAAAGGAAACATTAGGAACTATTTCTTCAACTACAGCAGAAGAGTTAACTACAGATGATAATAAAGAAGAATTAATTACCTTTAATTATCAAGTTATAAACGATATGGGTAAAGTTATTAAAAGTTCTTTTGATGCTAAGAGTATTAGTGAAGTAGAAGCTTTCTTGACTAATGAAGGTTATCAAATTGTTAAAATAGAACCAAAGAAAAAGTTTAGTTTAGATATGAATATATCATTATTTGGAAGCCATTTGAGCAAGAATGATCTTAGTTTTGCATTGACCCAATTATCAACTTATATAAAAGCAGGTATACCATTAGTTGATTCAGTTCGTATTTTAGCTAAGCAAACTGAGAAACCGTCAAAACGAAAAATATATGAAAAAATTGTTTTTGATTTAGTAGCTGGTGAAAGTTTTTCTAAAGCTTTAGAAAATCAAGATAATGTATTTCCACGTTTATTAATAAACATGGTAAAAGCTAGTGAAATGACAGGTGATCTTGCTAGTGCTTTAGACGAAATGAGTGAGTATTATACTTCAATTGAGAGAACAAGAAAACAGATGATTTCAGCCCTTACATATCCAAGTATTATTTTTATTGTATCAATAGCTGTAGTTGTTTTTTGTTTAATGTATGTTGTGCCTAGTTTTGTTAAAATGTATGCAGAAACTGAATCTAGTTTGCCAGCTATTACCGTTTTTACAATTAATGCTAGTAACTTTATATCACATAATTATTTGATCATTTTGATTACATTACTTGTTGTTGTTATTACGTTTATCTTATTGTATAAAAATATTAAATCCTTTAGAAAAGGTGTTCAAACAATTTTAATGAAAACACCAGTTATTGGTAAAATAATTATTTATAGTGAAGTAAGTATGTTTACTAGAACATTTGCTCAATTATTAAATCATAGTGTTCACATTACTGATAGTATGGCAATTTTATCTAAAATTTCTAGCAATGAAGTATATAAAGAAATTATTATGAATACATTAGATACTCTTAGTAAGGGTGGCAAAATATCAGAATCTTTCCGTGGTCACTGGGCTTTTCCGGTAGTTGCTTACGAAATGTTAGTAACTGGTGAATCAACTGGTCAGCTAGGGGATATGATGCAAAAAGTTGCAGACCACTATAGCGATTTACATAAGAATGCAATTACTACAATTAAGAGTTTAATAGAACCAATTACAATTATTTTCTTGTCTTTTGCTGTTGGATTTATATTATTATCAATAGTTATTCCAATGTTTGATATATATGGTGCTGTTGGTAATATGAAGTAGTATACTAGGGGGATTTTATGGATTTGAATATTATTATTTTCTTTATATTAGGAACTGTTTTAGGTTCCTTTTATGCGGTAATTGGGTATAGATTACCAAAGCATGAATCAGTAGTAAAGCCAAGTCATTCTTATTGTGATAATTGTCATAAAAGATTGGCTTGGTATGAATTGATACCATTATTATCTTATATAATTCAGTTGGGTAAATGTCGTAAATGTCATCAGAGTATTCCTGTAATGTTGCCATTTGTAGAATTAGTTACTGGTGCATTGTTTGCTGTTAGTTATTATTCTTATGGATTTAGTTATGAGTTAATTATTGCTTTAGTTTTAGTTTCTTTATTTAGTATAGTAATAGTTAGTGATTTAACATATATGATTATACCTGATGAAGTTACATTTACTTGTTGTATTATTATTGCTGTTGTTAATTTTTTAAATTTAGGTATTAAAGGTGGTTTGTTACAAATAGGTAGTGGTATTGTTACTTTTATGGCAATGTATTTGATAATGCTATTAGGTAATTATATTTTTAAGAAGGAAACTTTGGGTGGAGCTGATATAAAACTTATGTTGGTTGCTGGTCTTAGTTTATCTCCTATTTTGGGAATAATGGTAATATTTATTGCCAGTGCTATAGCTTTGCCAGTTTCAATACTTATTTATGTAGTAAGCCGTGAACATGCTTTACCATTTGGACCGTTTATTGTAGCAGCTATTTTATTGTTTTTCTTATTAAAAATAGATATTAATACATTTAAATCTTTGCTTCATTAGTTTTGTTATAAGGTTAGTTTGAGTTTAGCTTAAATTAATCTTTTTTAATGCAACTTTTTTATAGTTTTAGTGGTAATTTTTTTATAGTTTTAGTGGTAATAATTGACAGTGATTTAAATAAAAGTTAAAATATATTTAGGAATAGATAATGGTGATTGTATGAAGAAAGCTTTTAGTAAAAAATATGTAATGTTGACTATTGTTTTAGTTATGTTGGTAGTGACTTTGGGAATAAGTTATTCTTTTTTTAGTTATATAAAAGAAGGAACAACAGAGAGTACTGTTAAACTTGGTGGTATTACCTTTAAATATACGGAAAATGGAGATTCTGGCAATGGAATAAATATAACTGATAGTTTTCCTATTGGTGATGAAGAAGGAAAAAAATTGTCAGGAGCAGGAAATGTTTTTGAGTTTAAAGTAGAATCAAACTTATCTAGAAGCGATTTAGAGTATGAGATAACAGTAGAGGCAACTAAAGAAAGTGAATTACCTTTAGATGCAATTAAATTTTATTTGGTAGAATTAGATGGAGAAAATGAAAAGAAAATAGAGAGTACACTTAATAGTGATGGAACAGTTAAAACACTTGCGGATTTTAGTGATACTAATATTGTTGAACAGACTGGTAAAAATGTGTATCAGGAAACAATATTAAAAAATACAAAAGGATATGTAAAGAAATTTAGAGTAAGAATGTGGATTTCTGAAGATATTGATTGGGCAGATGATAACTATGCAAATAAAAGTGGACAGTTAAGAGTAAATGTATATGCAAATAGTGATCGTACTACAGCATCAACAGATACAACTACACCGGATGATGTAAGAATAGAAAGAGTAACAGCTAATAATAAATATTTGTTTACTAAAGTAGATAGTGAAGTATATCAGTATGAATTAACAGTACCAAATGAGGTTAGTGTTTTAGATATTAATGTTATACCAACAAATATGAGTGCAGTTAGTAGTGTTACTAATATGGACAATTTAGAAGAGCTTGGATTAAATGTTGGAGAGAATTATTTTAGAGCGGTAGTAACAAGTAGTAATGGTAAAAAGAAGAAAGAATATATTTTAAAAGTAGTAAGAGAAAAATCAAATAATACTGGTTTAAATAAACTTGAAGTAGAAGACTATAGTTTAGTACCAAGTTATAGTGATGGTAATGATGAATATACAGTAACAGTACCATATGATAAAACAAGTATAATAGTTAGTGCTGAGAAAAAGGAACAGATACAAGAAGTTACAGGATTAGGTACATATAATTTAACTGTTGGAGCTAATGATATAAGTGTTAAAGTAACAGCAGAAGATGGAACAGTTAGAGTAATAAGAATAAATGTTATTAGAAGTAAGTCGACAGATGCAAGTATTAAGAATGTTAAGGTAGAAGGATATAGTTTAACATATGTAGAAGGTAATATATATAGTGTAACTATTCCTAATGAAGTTAATAGTGTAGAGATAAAGAATGTATCTGAGACAGGAGCAATAGTAGATAATATAGGAATAAAAAGTGGTTTAAAAGTAGGAAATAATGATTATGAAGTAACAGTTACTAGTCAGGATGGAAGTAATGTAATAAAGTATATAATTAGAGTAATAAGATTAGCAGATAGTGATAATACTTTAAAAAGTTTAAGTTTAAGTAGTTGTACATTGTCACCTGCTTTTGAAAGTAGTACTATAAGTTATACTTGTACAGTAGAAAATAGTGTTACTTCAACAATGGTGACAGCAGAAGCAACAAGTAGTGTAGCAACAGTATCAGGAACAGGTAGTCAAGTACTTACTGTAGGAGAAAACAAGATTGATGTTGTAGTAACTAGTGAAAGTGGAAGTGTTAAGACATATATAGTTACTGTAACAAGAAAGGCTAATAGTGATGCAACGTTAAAGAGTTTAACAGTATCAAGCGGAACATTATCACCTGCATTTAATAAGGATGTTTTAATATATACATTAGAAGTACCATATAGTGTAGATAATATTACTATTACAGGAGAAGTAAATGTTAATACTTCAAATGTAGAAGGATCAGGAAGTAAAGTATTAAAAGTAGGAGAAAATAGTTTTGATATAGTAGTAACGGCTGAAGATAAAACACAAAAAACTTACACAATAACAGTAACAAGAAATAAGGATACAACAGATACTTTAAAGAGTTTAAGTTTAAGTAGCTGTACATTATCACCTACATTTGCAAGTGGTACTACAAGTTATACCTGTACAGTAGAAAATAGTGTTACATCAACAACGGTAACAGCAGAAGCAACAAGTAGTGTAGCAACAGTATCAGGAACAGGAAGCAAGAGTTTAAGTGTTGGAAATAATACAGTAAGTGTAGTAGTAACGAGTCAAAGTGGAAGTATTAAGACGTATACTGTAACTGTAACAAGAAAAGCTAATAGTGATGCGACACTAAAGAGTTTAACAGTATCAAGCGGAACATTATCACCTGCATTCTCATCAGGTACTACAGGTTATACCTTAACAGTTCCATATGGTGTAGATACTATTAATATTACAGGAGAAACAAATATTAAAACTTCAAATGTAGTAGGTTTAGGAAATAAAAGTTTAAAAGTAGGAGAAAATAGTTTTGATATAGTAGTAACAGCTGAAGATAAAACACAAAAAACTTATACAATAACGATAACAAGGCAGGCAGATACAACGAATACTTTAAAGAGTTTAAGTTTAAGTAGTTGTACATTATCACCTGCATTTGCAAGTGGTACTACAAGTTATACTTGTACAGTAGAAAATAGTGTTACATCAACAATAGTAACTGCTACAGCAACAAGTAGTGTAGCAACAGTATCAGGAACAGGAAGTAAGAGTTTAAATGTAGGAAGTAATACAGTAAGTGTAGTAGTAACAAGTCAAAGTGGAGCTAAGAAAACATATACAGTTACTGTAACAAGAAAAGCTAATAATGATGCAACATTAAAATCATTAGGAGTAACAGGAAAGACAATTACACCTGCATTTAATAAGGATGTTTTAATATATACATTAGAAGTACCATATAGTGTAGATAATATTACTATTACAGGAGAA
>CAKPDJ010000009.1 GCA_934148875.1 uncultured Bacilli bacterium | reverse complement strand
ATGTATTCTTGATTCTATTGAGGCGTTTTTATTTAAAAATAATCCAAACGCACTTTCCTTATATATAAAAAAAGATAAGTTATTTATAAACTTATCTACTTTAAAAAATAATTTTTTATAACTATCAAATAATATCATTTTAATATGAGATGTAAAGTATTGTTTCACCATAATGAATATTAGGATTTGAATTATATAAATCTATTGCTTGTTGTCCTGTTGGAGCAGGTGGCATATATGCTTTGACTTTATCTTTTGCACCGATTGTTTTAACACTACTACAAGATATATCCCAATTTACTTCTACAACAACACCATACATTAAAATAAATACTAAGCAATAATAATTTTAAATAAATTTCATATGCTTTATTGGGTGAATACGCATGAATAAAGAAAAATTTATTAAATCGACTATCATACTTATAATTGGTGGTTTTATTACTAAAGTATTAGGTATGGTTATTAAAATAATTAATACTAGGCTAATAGGATTAGAAGGAATTAGTTTATATATGCTAATATTTCCTACTTTTTCTTTATTTATGTCCCTATCGCAATTTAGCCTTCCAACTAGTGTTTCTAAATTAGTTAGTGAAGATAAATATAATAATAAAAATATTGTTTTTTCTGCCGTTCCTATTATCTTAATATTTGATATTATTCTAATTGCTATCATTTTAATATCAGCACAATTCATTTCTATTAATTTGTTAAAAGACAGTAGATGTTACCTTCCAATTTTATGTATTAGCATGGTACTACCATTTGAAGCGTTATCCAATATGCTTCGTGGTTACTTTTTTGGTAAACAAAAAATGTTTCCTCATGTTGTTAGTCACGTTATTGAACAATTAGTAAGACTATTACTATCAATTATTTTTATTCCAACTCTTTTGAATGTTGATTTAGTATATGCAGTTAGTTTTTTGATCCTAGTAAACATGATTAGCGAATTTACAAGTATCGTCATTCTTTTATTATTTATGCCCAAAGGTGTAAAAATTACTAAAAATGATATTAAGCCAAATAGAAGTAACATTAGAAACATTTTAGAAATATCAATTCCCAACACAAATACTAGATTAATTGGAAACATCGGTTATTTTTTAGAACCTATATTACTAACAGCTGGACTATTAAGTGGTGGTTATAGTATAACTTACATCACTCAAGAATATGGTATTATTGCTGGATACTCTATGCCCCTTTTATTATTACCTGGTTTTTTTACAGGAGCTATATCAAACAGTTTATTACCTGTAATTTCAAAAGCTAATAGTAATAAAAACTATTCATATATAAAAAGAAAATTAAAACAAGCTATTGGTATTTCATTAGCTATAGGTATCCCGGTTACTATTATTTTATTTATATTTCCTGAAACTTTTTTAAAATTAATATATGGTACTACTCACGGTGGAACATATTTAAAAGCATTAGCAATCCCCTTTTTATTTTACTATATAGAGTTACCACTAGCTGCAACTTTGCAAGCAATGGATAGATCAAAAGATGTTATGATAGATAATATTATTGGTATTACTCTTAAAACAATTCTTCTTTATCTGCTTTCACTATGCCATATAGGAATATATTCGTTCATAATAGCTTCATGTATTAACATAATCTATGTTGCGGTTAATCACTATTTACACATAAAAAAATTATTAGTCAACGCCTAATAATTTCTAGTTTGTCTTTTAACCTTTAAATTTTTCAAGTGAGATGTCGTTTCTTTAAAATGACGATTCTTAAATCCTTCAGCACTATTACTGCAGCTCATCATATTTCTTCGTAACAACGTAAGAATTCTTTTATAAATAACCTGTTCATTTTGAATAAAGAAATTTACAAACTCAGGAGTTATATAAACAGTTCTAACATATTTATTGAACGTTTCATGAAAATGTTCATATGTTTTTGAAGCAGGATTGCTTAATTCATTTAATAAACTACTCAACTCATTTAATTCCGTTGTATATGCATCAACTTCATAATAAGATGGAACAAGACTATCCAAAAACTTTGCACAAAAAACTTGAACTTTCTTATATAACTCTCTTATATTATTAACGATGTATTTTGTATCAGTATCAGTTTCATCTTTTGCTTGCAGAATATTTATCTCTGTCAAATGATTAAATTCCGTAATAAATACTTCTGTTTTTGATTGTTCTAAATAAAAGTTACATAAATTTATTAGTAATTCTGAATGAAAAACCTTTTCGGTAGCAATAGCTCTCCTAAAAATTAAAAAATCATCAGCTGGATAATCACCATTATTTATAGCTTCAACAAACTTATTATGTAACTGAATAATATTTTGAGCTTCTTCTGGTTCCTTGGCCGGAATATCATCTATAGTTAAATTTCTACTAAAGAAACATCCTATTTTACTATTAGGATCTACCATAATTATCACCTTAATTTCTTTGCACTCATCAAATATAATAGCAGATTATACTCGATTTTATCTATTTTGTCAATCAAAACAATATTTTATGTATAATTAATATTAAATCAAACAATTTACTAGATGCTTAGTTTTTGATATAATTAACTGGTATTGGAGGTTTACTCATGACAAAAATAATAGGATCTAAGGGTGGAAAAAACGACCGTAAAATATTACTATTAAATACCAAAAAAGAAAAAAGAAAAAAACAGTTACTATTAGAAGAAGAAAATATAGAAAAAGAAAAAATAAAAGACAAAAAAGATAAAGAAACCATTTTAAACTCCATTCTTAAGATGAATAAAGAAAAAAGAAAAAAACAGTTACTATTAGAAGAAGAAAATATAGAAAAAGAAAAAATAAAAGACAAAAAAGATAAAGAAACCATTTTAAACTCCATTCTTAAGATGAATAAAGAAAAAAGAATAAAAACACCAAACAATAACGATATTAATATAAATGAAGCCAAAAAGAAAAAAAATATACCAAGTGATAAACAAAAACCAAGTATCGAAAAGAAACCACTACAAGAAACAATAGAAAAACAAAAAGATAAAGAAAAAGAAGTTCCAAAAACACCTGAAAGTAACATCATTTCAAAAACTGACAAGGTTCCAAGTAATAAAGAAGATAACACCCAAACAAGTTCTAGAAAAAAGAATATTATTCCACCTCAAGATGAAAGCCAAGAAAAAAATAGTACTAAAGATGAAAATAACGTAGATATCACCGAATATCTAAAAATGGAAATAACTAATATTTTAGAAAATAATATCAAAGATAATATATATGAATTAAAAAAAATAGACTCAACCTTTTACACCATAGAGCAGAAAATCGAATATGCAAAAGATGATAGTGATATTAAAGAAATCGAATATGAAATAAATGAATTATTAAAACAATTAGATTATATTAGAAAAGAACTTGCATCTCTAGAAAAAACCTTTGAATTAAATTTTCCTGTTGAAGAACCAGATAATTATTTAATATATTTAGTAGATGAATATAAAGATAGAATTAAAAATAAAAAAGAACTTAGTGATGACTTAAAACACAATCAAGCATATAAATCAATAGTTGATAGGATTGTTGAACTAGAAGCTAAAAAAGAAGAATTATTAGAAAAAGTAGAAGCTAAAAAAGAACAGTTTGAACTAGAAGATGGCAAATTAGAAGAAATGAATAATAGTATTATTTCTATTGAAGAAGCAGCTATAAATATTAAAAATTTAGTAGATAAGCAAAATGAGATGTTAACGGAAGTTAAAAGACAAGTAGATAAAACAGTTCATGTCACTGAAAAAGTCAAATATGTAACTAAAAGTATCAATCATACATTCATGGAATTATTTTTACTAATGAGCCTATTTAAAAGAAATCTAAGCATGAAAAATAATGCTGTAGCTGTTGTTCAAACAGCTATTATTCTAGATTTAATCAATAAAATGTGTACTCCAATTACTGAAAAAGTAACCATTAAAGAAAGTGATGTTGCTGATTATCAAGGAATGATTAAAGACTGTTTAAGTGATACCAGCAAATTAGATAGTTATATTGATAATAGTCTAGATAATATTTCTTCTATACGTTACACTTTTCTATATGATTATAAAGAATGCAGTCATTTACCAGAATATCAAGAAACTATAAAAAATTTAGATAAAATAGAAGAAGACATGAAAACTAAAAAAGATGAAATCAAACGTATGAATAAAGAAATAGAACTAGAATTAGAAAAAAATAATGCTAAAGTTAAAAAATACGGAAGTTTAATATAATATTTCACATACATTACACAAAATAATGTAATAATTAAGCAACTAGGAGGAGTTTATGAATATATTAATTGTTGATGATGAAGATTTAATACGTGAAGTTATTAAAGAATATAGCGAAAATGAAGGATATAACGTTTACGAAGCCAGTGATGGTATAGAAGCAATAGATATTATTAAAGAAAATAATATTGATGTTATTGTCCTAGACATAATGATGCCAAAACTCGATGGATTTTCAGCCTATAAAGAAATTAAAAAAATTAAAAATATTCCAACCATCATTTTATCAGCTAGAACCGAAGAATATGATAAATTACTAGGGTTTGAGCTAGGAATAGATGACTATCTAACCAAACCATTTTCACCAAAAGAATTAATTGCTAGAATTAAAGCTATTACTAAAAGAGCTAGTGGCATCACTGATAAATTTATTTATGAAGATTTAGTAGTAGACTTTATGGGCTATACTATTTACATTGAGGGAAAAGAAGTTAAAGTTACACCAAAAGAATTTGAAATATTAACTTACATGATTAAAAATAAAAATATTGCTATCTCTCGTGAAAATTTACTATCTACTATTTGGGGTTATGATTACTTTGGAGATGACAGAACCATAGATACTCATGTCAAAATGCTTAGAAATAATTTAGGAAAATACCGTGATTTAATTCAAACAGTAAGAGGAATTGGATATAAATTTGAAATCAAATAAAAGATTTAAAAAAAATAGTATTAATTCTAAAATTTGGTTTTATTTAGTACTATTCTCTATTTTGATACTGATATTTCTATGGATTTTCCAAATTATCTTCTTATCTTCATACTATGAATGGCGAAAAACAAAGGATATGAAGAATATAGTAAAACAAGTTGCCACAACTTACAGTGCTAATAATACTGATAATTTTTATGATGAACTAGAAAGAATAAGTTTTGAAAATGGTATCTGTATTGAACTATCAAATAAAACAAGCACTATTCCCTATTCAAACAACGGTATAAATCGTGAATGTATCAAAGGAATACATGCCGAAAAATATAAAAATGATTTTATAAAAAGTAATCAGTTAACTAAAAAGTACACTATAATAAACCCTCAATTTGAAAATAAAACATTAGTCTACGGAATTCATTTAGATGATTCATTATATGCATTTGTTTCAACTTCATTAGTACCAATAAATTCAACTGTTTCTATCCTACAAAGCCAATTTATATTTGTCACAATAATCGTTCTCATTTTAGCACTAATCATATCATATTTCATATCCAAAAAATTATCACAGCCAATTGAAGAAATAACCCTATCTGCAAAAGAATTAGCTAAGGGAAATTATGATGTAGAATTTAAAACATCAACTGATATTGTTGAGATACAAGAATTAACTAATACTCTAAATACAGCTAGAATAGAACTTGGTAAAACCGATGAACTAAGGCGAGACTTAATGGCAAATGTATCTCACGACTTAAAAACACCACTTACCATGATTAAAGCATATGCTGAAATGGTTAGAGATTTAACCTATAAAGATAAAACTAAACGTGATGCTAATTTAAACACTATTATTGATGAAACAGATCGATTAAATGCTCTAGTTAACGATATATTATCTTTATCAGTAGTTGAAAGTAAAATGTTAGTTTTGAATGAAGAAGAATTTAGTTTAACTGAATTAATTCAAACTATAATAAAACGTTATGAAATATTTACTACAACACTAGAATATCAATTTATTTTAAATACCAAAGAAGAAATAGTTATTAAAGCTGATAAGGCCAAAATTGAACAAGTAATCTATAATCTAATTAATAATGCTATCAATTATACTGGCGAAGATAAAAATATATATATTAATATTATTAATGATGGTAATAATGTAAAGGTAGAAATAACAGATACTGGTAAAGGTATTGATAAAGATGAAATTAATCTTATTTGGGACAAGTACTATCGTTCTAAAAAGAACCATAAAAGAAATACTGTTGGAACTGGTTTAGGTTTAGCTATTGTTAAAAGAATTTTAGAACTTCATAACTTTGAATATGGTGTTAAATCAGAAAAAAATAAAGGTACTACTTTCTATTTTATCTGTAAAAAATAAATTTTTTAAAATTTACACATAAATTTCACATTTATTTATTATATTAATTAATGTGAATATTTATTTCACACTAACTATCTTAATACTCTCACCTATAGATAGTTATAAAGGAGCTAACAAGCTCCTTTTCTATTTATCTAAATCACTTTGTTTAATTACATATAAACTCTTATCTTTATAAAAAGCATAAAAAACATTTTCAAGTTCAACATGTTCATCCTTTAATGTTTGATTAATCCAATTTTCTGTTTTCTTTATCTGTGTTAATGTTTCTGGTTGTATTACTCCATCTAAAATAAGTGGTAATGGATAATCTCCAAATCTGCCATTATGCTTAGTAAAAACACTAAGTTTACCACTCGACTCTAATATAGCATAATCAACTTCTTCTATAGATCTAATTCCTTGTTCTCTAAGTTGTGTCAACAAATCATCAATATTATAGCGTTGTCTAACCATCTCTTTAAAGTTAACTATTCCCCTATTAATCATAACTGAAGGTGTTCCATCAAAAGCATCTCTTACTTTAGCATTTTTAAGAGAAATATAACTCATCCCTATTTGAATAGCTACCAAAACTATTATTGGAATTATAGATAAAAAAATATTCTCATCCCTATTATCAATAGACATTGCAGCAAGTTCTGCTATTAAAATAGATACTATCAAGTCAACAATTCCTAACTGTCCTACTTCTCTTTTTCCCATAAAACGATATAATAAAGTTATAATTACATAAAACAAAATTGTTCTTTCTAATACAATCAAAAAATCCATACTATCACCTAAAGATATTATGGTTTTAAGAATATATTTTTATTCATAACATAAAGTTTATTAGGTGATATCATGAATATTTTAAAATATTTAAAGGTCCTAATTTACATAATTGTTCCTACTATAATATTAAATATTATATTATCAGTATTATATTATTTTAATTTATTAAGTAGTGGTATAATTAACTATCTAAAATTATTCATAATACTGATTTCCATGTTAATAGGAGGTATTTATATAGGAAAAGAAGCAACAAAGAAAGGCTGGCTAGAAGGTCTAAAAGTAGGTTTAGAAGTAATTATAATTTTATTTATTATAGGTTATTTAGCTTTTGATAAAGGTATAACTATAAAGAATTTAATTTATTATTTTATTTTAATTTTGTCATCTACGCTAGGTAGTATGATAGGAATTAATAAAAGAAAAAAGACTAATTACTAGTCTTTTTTAAATTTATAAGTTTCATAAAATTTATCACGATATTCTAAAACTCTATCCTCTTTAATTGCTTGTCTTAATTCTTCAGCTAAACGAATTAAAAAACGAATATTGTGAATTGATAAAAGTCGGCCACCTAACACTTCATCAACATTAACTAAATGCCTAATATAAGCCTTAGTATAATTTTTACATGCATAACAGTCACAGCCTTCTTCAATTGGTGTAAAATCTTCTTTATATTTGGCATTCTTCAAACTTATTTTACCATACTTAGTAAAAGCATTACCATGTCTAGCTATTCTAGTTGGAAGAACACAGTCAAAAATATCTACCCCTCGAATAACACCTTCAATTATATCTTCAGGTTCTCCAACTCCCATTAAATAACGAACTTTATCTTCAGGTATATATGGAACTGAATATTCGATAGCTTTATACATAGCATCTTTATTTTCGCCATCATTAGCTACACCACCAATACTATAACCATCAAAATCAAGTTTCACTGTTTCTTCAGCCGAATACTTTCTTAAGTCTTCATAAAATCCACCCTGAACAATTCCAAATAATGATTGATTAGGATTTTTATGAGCAATTTTACCTCTTTTAGCCCAACGTATAGTCCTTTCAACACTATTTTTCATATATTCATAAGTAGCACTAGCAGGAGGACATTCATCAAAACTCATAGCTATATCACTATCAAGTTTATTTTGAATTTCAATTGATTTTTCTGGTGTTAAAAACAAACTAGATCCATCTATATGACTTTTAAAATGCACACCTTCCTCAGAAATATCTTTAGGTTTAGCAAGTGAAAACACTTGAAAGCCACCACTATCAGTTAAGATAGGACCATTATAATTCATAAATTTATGAAGTCCACCAGCCTTCTCTATTAAATCAGGACCAGGTCTTAACCATAAATGATATGTATTAGCCAAAATAATACCACTATGCATTTCATATAATTCTTCAGGAGTTAGTGTTTTTACAGTAGCACGTGTTCCAACTGGCATAAACATAGGTGTTTCAACTATTCCATAATTTGTTTCAATAGTACCAAGTCTTGCCTTAGTATTTTTTTCTTTGTGTAATAAATTATATTTTATTTTCATTTTATCACTACTTTCTTTTTTCTTCTTCAAAATCAATTTCATTATATATAGTAATTTACTCTATTAAAGGTTCCAATAAATTTATTTGTCATATTATTTTGATTTTTTTGAATAACGGTAATCATAATCTTTATCTTTTCTGCCATTATTTACATAGCCAACTTTTTCAGCTGTCTTTATGCTTTTAATATTATATATGCTAATATTTCCACGAATTTCTTTAACATCTTTCATATTTCCAACGATATACTCTGAAAGATTTTTTAATAATGGGTATGAATAGCCATCACCTCTAAAATCCGAATGAATCCCATATTCTAAATTAATGGTACCAATAAAATTTAAATTCCCTAGTCTCAAGTATCCAATTAATTCACTATTTTTGTTTTCAATAAGATACGAGTGGTTAGGTAGTAATTCTTCTTTAACAGATGGTTCTTCTAATTGTTCCTCTATATGATAAAATCCGTATTTCAAAAAATCATTATCATTAGCTAATTGATGTTTAAACCTACAATGTAAAACATTATCCTTACAATAATCAGTAATATAAAAATTCCCAATATCTATTCTCATAAGTATCACCTAATACTTTATTAGCATACTATCACCGAATGAAAAGAAACGATATTTTTCTCTAACAGCCTCATTATATGCATTAAGTATTTTTTCTCTTCCTGCAAGTGCACTAACAAGCATAATTAAAGTTGACTTTGGTAAATGAAAATTAGTAATTAAATAATCTATCCCCTTAAATTGATAACCAGGGTAAATAAAAATATCAGTATTACCGGAACATTCTTTAAATTCCCCGTACTTACTCATAATAGTTTCAAGGGTTCTAACACTAGTAGTTCCAACAGCTATTATCTTTTTATGATTTTTACGTGTGTTTGTTAAAAGTTCTGCTGTCTCTTTACTCATTTCATAATACTCTGTATGCATTTTATGGTCTAATATATTATCTTCCTGTACAGGTCTAAATGTACCCAAGCCAACATGAAGAGTAACATAAGCAATATTTATACCCTTCTCTTTTACTCTATCCAACAATTCTTTAGTAAAATGTAACCCTGCAGTAGGAGCAGCACTACTTCCAATATTTTTTGCATATACTGTTTGATACCTAGATTGATCCTCCAGTTTTTCATGTATATATGGTGGAAGCGGCATAGTTCCAAGTTTTTCTAATATTTCCAACAATATTCCATCATATATTAGTTCATACTTACGAATACCATCTTCACCCTCAAAAATACACTTAGCCTTTAATTCACCATTACCAAAAGAAATTACATTTCCAACATGTATCCTTTTAGCAGGTCTCGTTAAACATTCCCATGTATCATCTTGAATATCTTTTAAAAGTAGTATTTCAATAACAGCATTAGTTTCTTCCTTTGTCCCTATTAATCTAGCAGGTAAAACTTTAGTATCATTTAATACTAAAGTATCACCTTCCTCCATATAATCTAAAATATTAGTAAAATGTTTGTGCTCTATTTCCCCTGTATTTTTATCAAGTACCATTAATTTAGAAGTATCCCTTCTCTCAAGTGGTACCTGTGCAATCAGCTCATCAGGTAACTCATAATCAAAATCTTCTAGTTGCATAATATCACTTCTTTCTAATCTACAACTTCATAATAATCTTTAGCTTCTATTTCAGTAACTATATCAGTTATAAACTTTTCAACCTTTTTTGAATTAGTAACGTCTATTTTATCATTATTTAATTTATTAACAATATCTAAAAGTATCTTTTTTCTAGCATCTAATTCTAGTGTTTTATTTCTAACTGCTAACAATAACTTATTATTTCCAATAATTGGTAATGTTTTTTTAATATCTAAAATATTAGTATGATTATAATAATCAGCTAAGGTAAATAAACCGCCATCATCATAATCCATAATATTTAACTTACCTACCTCAATTAATCCCGATAATGAAATAATATACATTGCTTTATCATTTAATGATATTAGTAAAGTATCAACATACTCAACAAAATTTAATAATTTTTCTTGTTTATCTACATCTAACATTAATAATTTAGGTACACTATTCCATTTTTCAATATCATCCTTATGTGATAAAATATTAAAATTTTTATCAACTAATTTATTAATATTTTCAACTAATTGATTAACACTTCTATCTTTTCCAACCTCTAATAATCTTTCTTCCATAATTTCTCCCTCTTATTATTCTATTAACTAAATAAATCATTTTGATATTCAATCTTCAAATGTTCATAGGCAAGTGGTGTTGCCATTCTTCCACGCGGCGTTCTCTTAAGAAAACCTTGCTGTAATAAATATGGTTCATATACATCCTCTATAGTAGTTACCTCTTCACCAATTGATGAAGCAACAGATTCAATTCCAACAGGTCCTCCATTAAATTTTTTAATAATAGCCATAAGCAACTGATGATCCGTATCATCAAGTCCTCTATCATCTATCTTCAAACGTTCAAGTGCTCTTTTAGTAATATCTAAATTAATTACGCCATCCCCTTCTACAAGCGCAAAATCTCTAACCCTCTTAAACAAACGATTAGCTATTCTAGGTGTTCCTCTACTTCTTCTAGCAAGTTCCACACTAGCGTCATCTTCAATAGGTACTTTTAACACCTTAGAAGTTCTTTTAACAATAGCCATTAATTCTTGTTCTGTGTAATACTGCATTTTAGCAATAATACCAAAACGATCCCTTAAAGGTGAAGTTAAATCTCCTGCTCTTGTGGTAGCACCAACTAAAGTAAATGGTGGTAAATTAATTCGAATACTTCGACTATTTCCCTCACCGCCAATCATAATATCTAAAACATAATCTTCCATAGCTGGATATAATATTTCTTCAATATAAGATGGCATACGATGGATTTCATCAATAAATAGTACATCTCCTGGTTCTAGTGTTGATAAAATAGCAGCTAAATCTCCTGCTTTTTCTATACTTGGACCACTTGCTGTTTTAATATTAACACCAAGTTCATTAGCTATAATGTTAGCTAATGTTGTTTTTCCTAACCCAGGTGGGCCATAGAGTAACACATGATCAAGTGCTTCTCCACGCATTTTAGCAGCTTCAATATAAACTTTTATATTTTCTTTTACTTCTTTTTGACCTATGTAATCTGCTAAATAATCAGGTCTAATATTTTGTTCACCACTATCTTCATCTAATTCCTCGTTAGACACAATTCTATCATCCATTGCATTCACTCCTCCTATCAAGAATTTTTATTGTTATTAACAATTTCTTCATCACGAATTTAAAATACGACTTTATTTAATTATTTTTTTACAAATGAATTGCTACTAATTGGATAAATACAAAATTTATTTAAATCAACAGGATACATTTCTTCCCAATCACTATAATAAAAACCTCTATTTTTATATTCATCAATTAACTTTTCAACTTTACTAGAAAAAATTCTACTAACCCCTATGATAATATTCATATCATCATGATAGACACTTCTTACAAAACCAAAACGTTCAATTAAAGAAACTACTGAATATTTAGTAAAATCAATTTCTCGCCATAAATTACTAGTACTAATCAATAAATTATTTAAAATAGTATCTCCAGTAATCTCATGATTAGCTCCCTCATCACCAACCATTGCAATCATTGCAACACCATTGGGATCAATTAACCAATTTTTTAAAATCATCTGTGTTGGGATTTCAATATTAAGCACTCTATCACTACTAGCAACAATTGTGGGATAATATTTTTGATTACTATTATCAATTGCTTTATTCTTTATTTGATTATAGGTACTATCATCATTGCCCTCAACAACAAACATTTTATCATTTATAGCTTTCAAATAAGTACCACTTCGCAATAATGGATTCATAAAAATATATCCAAGTTTAATCATAACATAATCAAAATAAGCATTAAAATACGAGTATTCCTCACTAAATAATTTAAATTTCTCAAAATTATCATCACTCTCACAAATCAGTTTGCAAAATTCCTCAACTTCATCATAATCTAAATATACTCTTTTATTATCAGGAGTAACAAACCCTACTTTTGTTTCCATTATATCCCTACTTTAACAATAATTTTAATGCTTCCTTTACTTGATCTTCAATACTTAAATTCTGATCAACTCTACTAACAATACCCTTAATTTCTTTTTCTTTATATCCAAGTCCCTTTAATACCTCAATTAATTCTTCATAATTATTAGAATTAGCACTAGTATCAATATTAGCTATAGATATTTTACCTTTTAAATCTAAAACTATTTGTTTTGCTACTTTATCTCCAATTTTAGGAAATTTTTTAAGATACAAAATATTTTCTCTTTCTATCGCATCCATAATACCAGAAATTGAACCAGTAGCTAAAATAGGTAAAGCCATTTTAGGACCCAATCCTTTAACACTAATAAGTTTCAAAAACATTTCTTTTTCTTCTTTAGTCTTAAATCCATATAAACTATTCTCATCTTCTCTAATACACTGATAAATATATATCTTATACATAGTACCAACATCAAAAGAATATGGATTAGCTGTATAAATTTGATAACCTATACCATTAGTTTCTAAAACAATATAAGTACTTTCAATATCAGTCACATTTCCAATAATATAATTATACATACATATCCTCCACAACTATAAATATTATACAACATTATTATTCAAAAAAAAAGAAAAATGCTTTATATTAAGCACTTTCTAGTGTTATTAGTCAGACATAATTTGGAAATGGTTTCCACTATCTAAATAAAGTATGCCCTTTTTACCATCCAATTTAGTTAAAACCTCTTCATAATAATTAATTTGTTTAAACTTAGTTAAAGTTAAATAAACATAATTCCCATCAATCATATAAAGTAAAAATCTATCTTCATCTTGTTCATTAGGATAATAACGTATCTCTGATATTTGATTTTTTACATTTTCAGTTACTTCAGACATTTTGTTTAAAAAAGTATTATATTTGGTATCAGGTACATAATTTAACAAAATAGGTACTACATATTTATTGTTATCATCTACTTCTTCCCCAGTTTCTAATACTAACAAACCATTTTCTTCCTTACGAAATAATTTATTTTTTTCTTCTATTTTAATAGAAACTTTAGATGATAAATTTTTAGATACTTTAACTTTTTTAATATAAACATTCTTTTTTAATTTTTTCTCCATTGTAGATGATAATGTTTTAATAAAACTAGGATAATTATCAATTCCTGCTAATTCAATTATTTCTTGATCACTTAAATAACTATTACCACTTACAACAATATTCTTAATTGGTATCTTTGCCAGCAAATAACTAACACTAGCAAAAATCAAAACAACTATCAATATTACTAGCAATGGTACAATTTTTAATTTTACGTGTTTTTTTGTTGTTGTAGCCATATTATTTCTCCCAATTTATAAATTCCTGTTCAGTAATTAAATCAATTCCATAATTTTCTTTAACTGTTTGTTGAATAAATTCAATAAGCTCTTTAATATCACTAGCCTTAGCATGATTATAATTTACGATAAAATTAGCGTGTTTATCACTAACTTTTGCTCCACCTTTGATAAGGCCTTTATATCCCAAATCTTCAATTAGTTTACCAGCAAATAAATCAGTAGGATTACGAAATACACTTCCAGCAGAGGGATATTCAAGCGGCTGTGTTTCTAATCTTCTTTTCTTTCTATCATTTACTACTTGTTCAATTATTTCCCTATCACCTTTTTTTAGTTGAATAGTAGCTTCCAAACAAATATAATCTTTATGTTTCTTTAAAAAAGATGTACGGTAGTGAAAATCAAGTTCCGAATTAACCATTGTAATAACAGTCATCTTAGGAGTTAAAACTTTTATTCTAGACACAACATAGCCCATATCGCTTTTATAAGCACCAGCATTCATATAAACTGCTCCACCGATACTACCAGGAATTCCTGTTGCAAACTCTAATCCAGTTAATCCTTTTCTAACACTTTGATATGCAACCTTCATTAATGAAGCTCCTGCACCAGCCTCAACTCTAGTACCATTAAATTGAATTTTATTAAATTCATCTAGTTTAATAATAACACCATCATATACGCTATCACTAAACAATACATTAGAACCACAACCAAGTACCATATAAGTAACACTATTTGCTTTTAATTTATTAATAACTGCTACTAAACAATCAACATTTTTAGGATAAATAACACACTTAGCTATACCACCAACTTTATAAGTTGTATAATCTTTTAAAGATACATCAGTAAGTACTTTACCTAAATCTAGTTTTTTTAACTCTTGTATTAATTCATCTTTCATTTTTACCACCACTTACTACTAGTTCTTTTAAAATCTTATATATCTTACTAGCACTATCCTTTACACCAAGTTTATGACAATTCTTACTTAACATATCATAATACTTCTTATCACCTAGAATTGTATCAATAGTATTAACTAAAGTATTCTTATCATATTTTTCTTCTTCGATTATAACAGTTGCTTCATTTTTTTCTAGAGTTTGAGCATTTTTAAATTGATGATTATGTGTAACAAAAGGACTAGGAATTAAAATATTAGGAATACCTAAAGCTGTAATCTCTGCTATACTACTAGCACCAGCACGCGATACAATCAAATCAGTCTTTTTAAGAACTTGTTGCATATTATCTAAATATGAAACTATATGTACATTAGATGAAACCTTTACCTTTTTATATTCATCATAGTAATTTTTACCTGTAACAAAAACAACCTCATAATCCTTATCAGAAAATAAAGGAAGAGTTTCTTTTAATTTTCTATTCATAGTTGTTGAACCAAGCGAACCCATAACTATTAGTACCAATTTTTTATTTTGGTTTAAGGGTAAACCTAATTCCTTTTTATCTACAGATTTACTAGCTATAATTTCTTCACTTCTAGGATTACCTGTAAAAATAGTTTTATTTTTAGGAAAATACTGAACAGAATCAGGTAAGCTCACTCCTATTTTATCAGCATAATGTGACAGAAATTTATTAGATAAGCCAGGAATAGAATTTTGTTCATGAATAAAAGTTTTATAACCACATTTCTTAGCACTATAAATAACAGGAGCAGTTACATAACCACCAACTCCAACTACAACATCAGGATTAAATTCTTTTATTTTTTTCTTTAAAAGTTTAACATTTTTCATATATTGATTTAAAATTTCTATGTTTTTAAATGGATTTTTTCTACTAAGTCCCTTCATATCTATTCCTAAGTAAGGAATATTTTCTTTTGGAACAATAGTAGCTTCCATCCTATCTTTAGTACCAATATATAATATTTCACTATTAGGTTCTTCCTGTTTTATTTTATGAATAATTGCCAAAGCAGGATAAATATGACCACCTGTACCACCGGCACTAATAATAACTTTCATAATCTAACACCCACATCCATTATACCATAATTATATGATATGATAATAGTTTTTATTAATAATGCTGTAAAATAGACCCTTAACTCAAAAAGAAAAAAGTCAAAAAATGATTGACTAAATTTGAATTTTGTATTATAATGGGACATGTTGTTTTAAGAAGTACTAACATGTACTTCTTTATATTTTGAAAAAAAATTATGGAGGAGAATAAATATGAAACAAAACTTATATGGTAAATATCCAGGTGTTTTAAAATATGATGTAAAATATGTTAAGAGTTGTTCTGAAATGGAGCTTTTTATTTTAGTTAGTAAATATTACGAAGTAATTCACGCAACAACATATTACGAAAAAATGATTTCTTTTTATCAAAAATTAAATGATGAAAAAATGGTAGATTATTTTAAAGAAAAAATTAGAATTGAGAAAGAAAAATGTCCATTATTAACAGAAAATCCTCAAGAATTCTACTATACATTAAACTATTGCTTACTACAAACCGCTCGTTTTAACACTAACATAGCTTATAATCCAAATGGTGAAGTTATTATAACTGAAGAATTTAATGAATGGTACAACAATTGGCAATTATACGTAAATACAATGGATGAAAGCTCACTTGCTATTTATAGAAAATGTCGTTATGAAGGAAAAAGTCTTGAGTATTTCAATAATGACGGTTCTACAAGTGCCAGCATCATAGAAAATAAATATTGGGAAAATGTAGAAAATATAAACATTAAAAACAGTAAGCCAGTTTTACAAAAAAATATTAGACAAATATATGCCTAATATTTTTTTATTTCAAAGTGCTCAGCATTAACAATCTCATATCCCTTATGTGCCAATTGATCAGGAACATATGGAAAAATATTCATCCTATATTGAGCATATTTTTTATCTAGTAGTTCATCACATAACTGTATCAAGCTTTTGCCTTGAGTTTTTTTGGTTCGACAAAGCGAAATTAATTTGTCGCAAATCTTATTAGCTATTTCTGTACAAGTATCGTAGTCCATAATATCTCCTTTAAATTTGTATATATTTTATATTATAATGGTTATATAGCCAATAGTCAATAAGCTAATGTAGTTGGTAAAATTTACCATAGGAAGTGTTGTGATGGTAAAAGTAAATATCGAAGGTGGATATTATTTATTTAAATTAAATGATATTCTAGAGCAAAAAAACATTAGTAAAAATCAATTAATGCGTGAAACTAATACTGATTTCAAAGTTATTCAAAGAATTTTAAGTGGTGAATTAACAAGATTAGATATTATTGTTTTAGCTAGAATTTGTAACTTTCTTAATTGTCAAATATCAGATATTGTTGAATATTATCCATCTTTAACAAATAATTTAGATAAAATTGAACAAATGTAGTAATTTACTACGTTTTTATTTTGTCATTTTTTAAAGAAATAAATAATATAATCATCAATTATTTCTACTTTGATTTTGATATCTTGAAATATTTAGTATAACTCCCATACTACATAATGTTATTAATAAACTAGAACCTCCATACGATAAAAAAGGTAATGTTACTCCAGTTACAGGTATCAAACCTATTACTACCATTAAATTCATTACTGCTTGTATTAATATTTGAAAAATCATTCCAAAAGCCAAATATTTAGAAAATTTATCTTCACAATTTAAAGCTATCTTAATTCCACGATATAATATAATAATAAACAAAGTACTTACTATTACTACTCCTAAGAAACCAAATTCTTCACTAATAATAGAAAATATAAAATCAGTTTGTGGTTCTGGTAAATAAAACTGTTTTTGTCTCGAGTTTAAAAATCCCTGCCCTAATAAACCACCAGGTCCTATTGCATATAAACTTTGAATTATTTGAAAACCAGTCCCTAAAGGATCCTTCCATGGATTAAGAAATGAAGTAATACGATCCATACGATAAGGCGCTATCATAATAAGAAATACTATACCACCAACGCCAAGTACACCTAAGCCAATAAAGAATTTAATATTAACACCAGCAATAAACAACATAGCCAAAATACTTATAACTATTATCATACCTGTACCAAAATCAGGTTGTAACATAATAAGACCAAAAATAGTAAATAAAACAAGTAAAATAGGAATTACGCCTTTTCTTATATCTTTCAAAAACTTATTATTATTCGATAAATATTTCGCCGTAAAAATTATCAATCCTAATTTAGCAAATTCACTAGGCTGTATTCCAAAAGAACCAATACCAAACCAACTACGACTACCATTTCTAATACTACCAATTCCAGGTATCAAAACAAGTATTAATAAAAAGAGACAAACAGCTAAAATTACGTTTGTCTTTTTATAGTACCATGTATAATCAACCTTAGATATAGTAATCATTAATATAATTCCTATTACGATGAACAATGACTGTTGTTTCACATATTTAAAACTATCGTGAAACTTATACTCAGCCCAAATTGAAGAAGCTGAATAAATCATTATAAGTCCGAACAGTGTTAAAAGTATTATTGCGATAAAAAGAACAACATCAAATTTGAACTTCTTATGCTTTAACAAAAATATCACTCACTCTCTTATAGCCAAACTCCAAAGAATATACCACCCATAGCTAATATTAAACCTATTACCCAAAATAATTTAACAATATCTTGTTCTTTCCAACCAAGCTTTTCAAAATGATGATGAATTGGTGTCATTAAGAACAGTTTACGTTTAAATACATATAACCAAAATACCTGTAAGATAACACTTAATGTTTCAATAATGAATACACCTGCTACCACTGCTAGAGTAATTTCACGATGAGTTAAAACAGCTATTGTTGACATAACACCACCAAGTGCTAAGCTACCAGTATCACCCATAAATACCTTAGCAGGATAAGTATTAAATACCAAAAATCCTAATAAACTACCCGCTAGAATAAAGGTAAAAATACCCATATCCTCAAAGCCAACAACCATAGAAATTAAACTAAAAGCAATAAAGGCAATTGCAGATAATCCACCTGCTAATCCATCTAAGCCATCAGTCAAATTAACTGCATTAGAACCACCAACTAACAAAAATAGAATAAACAAACCATAAACCCAACCCATCTCAATATGAATACCTAAAGTAGATACAATTAAGGCCGTTTGTCCACCATGACTAATATATAAATAGAAAAATGCTAAAGCAATTAATACCTGACCAAATAACTTTTGAACCTCTGTTAGTCCCTCATTATTATGACGTTTAATACTTAAATAATCATCTAAAAAGCCAATAATTGCATAACCTACAAAAACAATTAAAACAATGCCTAAATTAGTTGTATAAACTATTTTATTAGTAACTAATAGAATAAATGTAGTTAACAACGTAGAAATTATAAAGATAAGACCACCCATAGTTGGAGTACCCTCTTTTTTACGATGTGATTCACCTACAAACACACTTATTCTTTGACCAACATTCAACTTCTTCAATGCTGGAATTAAAATTAGTCCCAAAACTACTGAACATAAAAAACCAATCATTATAGCAAATATTGATTTGGTTAGAATTAGCATACAATCACTCCTGTTTCTGTTTAACATTATACTACATTTTACTAAATAACCGAAGTATATTTTAATTTGTATACAAAACTTTACATTACTCCTAATCAATTATATGTTCCAAATAATTACTTATAACAAAAATAAGAGATACTATTTATTTGTTAGTATCTCTTTAATCTTTTGTTTAGCACTACTAGTATGAGCTAAATCAACCCAACTATTCTTAGAAAGATGAAATGAATCATCTGTTACTATCCTAACACGATCATTATTTTTTAAAATATAATCAATTGGTACATTACTATCATTAACAAAAGCACCAATCATATTATTACCAATATCAGTATGAATTTTATATGCAAAATCTATTGGTGTAGAACCCTTAGGAAGTTCTATTCGTTCACCATTAGTTGCATACACATAAACATTATCAGTAAATAATTCTTTCTTTACTTGTTCAACAAATTCTTGATTATTACTAAACATTTTATCTATTTCAGTAAGCGATTTAAAAAACTGAAATTTATTTCTTAAATCTTCTTGCATAACTATTCTAGCATTTCCTTTTTCCATATCCCAATATGCTGTTAAACCAAAAGTTGCTATCTTATCCATTTCAAATGTCCTAATTTGCGTCTGAACTAACCTTTCATTAGGTCCAAACACAGTAGTATGTAATGAACTATACATATTAGTCTTAGGGTTACATATATAATCTTTAAATTTATTATTTATAGGATGATATTTACTATGAACTATACCTAAAGCTTGATAGCAGTTACTTAAATTATCAACAATAACCTTTAAAGAAAGTAAATCATGAATATCAGATATTTTATGACCCTCTAGTATTTTTCTTTTATAAATACCATATACATTTTTAGTTCTAGTCTTTATTTCATTAGGAATATTTCTATCATCTAAAATAGCCCCAATTTCAAGTAACATTTCTTGAAGTATTGGATTATTTTCTTCTTCTAACCTATTCTTTTCCTCTTCAATTTCCAAATATACATCAGGTTTTAGATAACGAAGAGACAAATCTTCCAGTTCACTTTTTATTCTATAAGCACCTATATAATAAGCTAAAGGTACAAATATTTCCATTGTTTCTAATGCGTTTTCTTTTTGTTTAAATTCACTTTTGAACTGTAAAGTACGCATGTTATGAAGACGATCAGCTAATTTAATGATTATTATTCTAACATCACTAGTAATACCAGTTATTATTTTTCTAGTATTTGCCATATTTTGATCCTGCTTAGTAGAAAAATTAAGTTTACTAATTTTAGTTACACCATCAACTAAATCAGCAATATTTTGATTAAACTCATTAGCTATATCTTCCTTAGTTATAGCAGTATCTTCTATAATATCATGAAGTAATCCAGCACAAATAGTATCTCTATCGGCATGCATTTCCGCTAAAATATATGCAACATTTAAAGGATGTGATATATATGGTTCACCACTCTGCCTTACTTGCCCAGAATGTAAATCTTTAGCATAATTATATGCCTTAGTAATTATTTCAATCTCATCACTATTATAAGTCTTAAGTAAATTAATTAAATCATCAAAAGTAACATTCATACAATACCTCCATTATAAAGAAAAAATACGATAAGAAGCATAGTTATCTTATCGTATTACCATATCAAAACACTTAAAATCATTATTCCAGCAATAAATGCAGTGGAATAATCAATTAAAATATTTCTTAAAGTTAAAATTATTTTCATACAAATCACCCGTTTAAAATGATATTGTACTCAATTTTACCTTTATTAATTATAATTGTCAAGCTTTTTATTCATTACCAAGTAAAAGAATAATAGTTTCATCTGCAGCTAGTCTTTCCCCTGCCTTAGGACTTTGACTAATAATATAATCACCACTACCAACATATTCTTTTTTCCAATTAGTTAATATTTTTTTAGCATCACTAACCTTCATTCCTTCAACATTAGGTACATCATAATAAATTTTATCTTCCCAAGTATAATCTTTTACCAGTTGGTTTTCTTGTTTTTCTATACCAAGTGCATCAATTATATCTAAAAGTATTCTCCTAGCTATAGGCGTAGTTGTATAACTAGAAAGTAAAGCTGTATTTTTAGGGTTATCTAACGCAATATATAAAACTGCTTGAGGATTATTTGAAGGCACAACTGACATAAAACTCATAATATAATTGCCAACTAAATATCTCCCATTTTCTACTTTTTGTGCTGTACCTGTTTTACCACCAACACGATAACCATCAATATAAGCAGCTTTTCCTCCACCTAGTGCTACTACACTTTCTAATGCTCTTCGCATCTTTTCACTAGTTGATTCTGATATAGTATTTCTAACTAAAACAGGTTTATTTTCTTGAATAATAGTATTTGTTTCTGGTTCCAATATACCCTTAACGACATATGGTTGATACAACTTACCACCATTTACAATAGATGATACTGCTGTTACTTGTTGTATAGGTGTAACACTTACCCCCTGACCAAAAGCTGTTGTTACTAATTCAAGTTCACCAACCTTATCAAGCGGAAAGATAATTCCTTCACTTTCACCATTTAAATCTATACCTGTTTTAGAACCAAACCCAAATAAATCAAGATAAGAAAATAGTTTTTCTTTTCCTAACATTTGACCTAATTTAACAAATCCCGGGTTACAAGAATTCTGTAAAACTTGAATATAAGTTTGATCACCATGACCTCCAGCCTTCCAGCATCCTATTCTTGCTCCACCTATATGAACACTACCAGAATCATAAAAATGATCATTATCCATATCAATTAAATTTTCTTCTAATGCTGCCGCAAAAGTAGCTATTTTAAATGTACTACCTGGTTCATATGATGCCCAAATTGGTAAATTACGACTTAATACCTCCATTGTGTAATTTTGATAATTATTAGGATCATATGTAGGACGAGATGACATAGCCAATATCTCCCCTGTATTAGGGTCCATCACAACAGCTAAAGCCATATCAGGATTAAATGCTTTAACAGCATTATCAAGTTCTCTCTCAAGCGACATTTGAATATTATAATCAATCGTTAACTGCAAATTCATTCCACTAGTTGGTGCTAAATATATATCTGATAGTTCTAATTTATTACCCTTAGCATCAGCAAAATATTTAATAGCACCACTCTCACCTGTTAAATATTTATCATACTCTAATTCTAATCCACTAAGTCCTTGATTATCTATTCCAACATAACCCAAAACATGCGATAAAGTAGTACCATAAGGATAATATCTTTTAGCCTCTTTTACTAGATAAACACTCGGTAATTCTAAACTACTTATCTTATCAGCAATCTCATATGATAATCTTCTCCCTTCAGGATGAACTCTTTCAATAGAAGTAATTTTATTAACATGCTTATCCATTTCTTCTTTAGTTACGCCAAGTATTTCCGCTAATTTTATACTAGTTGTCTCTTTATCTTTAATCTGATTAGGAATTAATACAAGTGATGTTGTAGTAAGATTATCCGCTAAAATAACGCCATTACGATCTAATATAAGTCCCCTATTAGCTTCTATTGGTAAATCTCTACTCCACAAATCACTAGCTAATAATGAGAGTTTTTCATAACTAATAAGTTGAATATAAGCAACTCTTAATATAATAAAAACAAACAACAATAAAATAATCAAAAATAATAATTTAATTCTTGAGTCAATCTTTTTTACAAACAAAAAACTCACCTCTTACAGTAAGTTTATGCGTACAAATAAATATTATTGTTTAAAATATAATTTTCTTTGTCTATTACAAGCAACAAATTCCTGACTGCTAGTATCAAAACGTGCAATAGCATTTTTTCCATTTATATTATGTTTAACATGATATAGGGCACCATCAGCTTCATTCTGTTTTAACATCCAATCATCGCCATCATTAAAAGTAGCAATTCCAAACGAAATGGATAATGGTAAATCTAAATCAGCCCCTAAATTCACTACTTCTTCTTTTAAGTAATAAAGTTTATCTAAAATAGCCTGCTCATCATCAGAAATAAAAATAAATAAAAATTCATCTCCACCAACTCTAGCTACCATATCATATCCAACTCTAATATTTTTACTAAACAGTTGTGACAATTCAACTAAGGCCCTATCACCAGCTGTATGCCCGTATGTATCATTAACTTTTTTAAAATCATTAACATCACACATAACAATAATACAATCTTGATGAGACATCACAATATTATTAACCTTTTCTAATACTGCATTAACATTGGAAATTTTTGTAAGTGGATCTTTTTTTAGATCATCCATCAATTTTCTATTTTTTAAATAATAATTAGTTACATTAACATATTCTTCTTGATAATATTCACATTGTCCATAAGTAATTATTTTAGTATCTTTTTTCCAGTAATTATTAGAACCATCAAGGTAGATATTTTCTTTTAACAGATGCATTTGAAAGAAACTATCAGGCAACTCCTTATTAGCTTTAACTATTTTACCATCGAAAGTTTTTAATAATATGACTGTGTTAAGAAAATCAAGTTGAAAATCAAACTTCATAAAATCACACCCTTCAATAGTATATGCAAACATCTAGCAATATATGATTTTTATACACAATTTATATTATACAGTCATTAATTCTACTTCTTTTTCTTTTAATCTATCTTCTATTAACTTATTATATTTATTAACTAATTCTTGAACTCTATTTTCAAGATTTTTTTGTTCATCTTCAGAAATTTCTTGTTTTTCAATTTCTTCATTAGAGTCATGTCTAATATTTCTAATAGAAACTTTGCCATCCTCTGCCATTGATTTAACTTGTTTAGTTAATTCTTTTCTTCTATCTTCTGTTAAAACAGGAATAATAATTCTGATAGTTTCGCCATCATTATTAGGAGTATAACCTAAATTAGATTCAAAAATAGCTTTTTCTATTGCTCCTAGGCAACCTCTATCAAATGGTTTAATTAATAATTGTCTTGCTTCAGGTACTGATATAGTAGCAAGTTGTTTAAGTGGAGTTGCTACTCCATAATAGTCAGCTGTAATTCCATCTAAACTAGAAGGATTAGCTCGTCCAGCACGAACAGTAGCAAACCTATGATCTAGATTTTCTAAAGTTTTAATCATTTTTTCTTCTGTTAATTTTATAATATCTGTATTCATGTACTATAATTCTCCTTTTATTTAATTATGATTTTATTTTATCATTATTAATTATTTCTATCAATAGAAAAAATGTCATTTAAACCAAAAATAAAGAGTACTGATTTAATCAATACTCCATAAATTATTAATTACTAACCATTAATTTGATTCATTACTTCTTCAGCAAAGTTTTCTTGTTTCTTTTCAATTCCTTCTCCAACTTCATAACGAATCATACTAACGATTTCACAACCGTTATTCTTAGCATATTCTTTAACTGTTTCCTTATTTTCAGCTTTAATAAAAATCTGATCTTCTAAACAAATTTCTGAATAATACTTATTAACTTTACCAACTAATATTCCTTCAATTCTATCAGCAGGTTTTCCTTCTTTTAAAAGTTCCTCTCTCATTATTTCTTTTTCTTTATCTAATACTTCAGTAGGAACTTCACTAGATTTTACATATTGAGGGTTCATAGCAGCAGCATGCATAGCTATTTCTTTAGCTACTTCTTCATTTGTACCATTTAGTAAAACTAAAGAAGCAATTCTTCCTCCCATATGTGAATATGCGCCAAATACTTGGTTATCATTTTTAACAAGTCTAGCAAATCTTCTAAATGATATTTTTTCCCCAATTTGAGCAACTGCTGAAGCTACCATATCAGCTACTGTACCATCATTAGTATTAAGTGCTAAAGCACTATCCATATCAGTTACATTACTATTCATGATAACATCAGCTAATTTATCAACAAATTCAATAAACTTTTCATTTTTAGCTACAAAGTCAGTTTCAGAATTTACTTCAAGAATAATAGCTTGATTACCATTAACTAACATTTTAGTAATACCTTCAGCAGCGATTCTTCCTTCTTTTTTAGCAGCTTTTGCCATACCATTTTTTCTTAACCATTCAATAGCTTGGTCCATATCACCATTAGAAGCTTCTAATGCCTTTTTACAATCCATCATACCAGCATTAGTTCTTTCTCTTAAATCTTTAACATCACTAGCACTAAACATAAATATCCTCCTAATTTAATTATTTACTTAAAACACTAATTAACTCAGCTTTTTTCATTGAAGTATATCCATCAATTCCTTCTTCTTTAGCCATAGCCTTAAGTTCAGCTACAGTTAATTTAGATAAATCAACTTCTTCTTTTATTTCTTCCTTCTTAGTTTCTTTCTTAGGAGCAACTTTCTTTTCTTCATGTTCCTCTACTACTTCTTTAGAGTTACTATTTTCATCTTTTTCAGCTTTTGCTTCTTTTTTAGGTGCTTTTCCCTTATCTTCATCAGTTAAATAATCAACCATTTCAGTTCCATTAGCTTCACTAATAGCATTAGCTAAAACACCAATCATTAATTTAACGCTTCTTACAGCATCATCATTACCAGGAATAACATAATCAACCATATCAGGATCACAGTTAGTATCTACAACACCAAATACAGGAATTCCTAAAATATGAGCTTCTTTAATAGCTATTTCTTCTTTACGAGGATCAACGATAATCATAGCATCTGGTGCTTTCTTCATATCTCTAATTCCTCTTAAATATTTATTTAACTTTTCATATTCTTTTTTAATTTGAATAACTTCTTTTTTAGGTAATAAATCAAAAGTTCCATCAGCTTCCATTTTTTCAATGTCTTCTAATCTTTTAATTCTAGAACGAATAGTCTTAAAGTTAGTTAAAGTTCCACCTAACCATCTTTCATTTACGAAATACATGTTAGTTCTATTAGCACATTCTTCAGCTGCTTCTTGAGCTTGTTTCTTTGTACCAACAAATAAAACTTTACCGCCATTTTCAGCTATTTCTTTTAAAGCTTTATAAGCTTCTTCAATCTTCTTAGCTGTTTTTTGTAAATCGATAATATAAATATCATCTCTTGATGTGAAGATGTATTCTTTCATTTTTGGATTCCATCTTCTTCTTTGGTGTCCAAAATGAACACCTGCTTCTAATAAATAATTCATTGAAACTACTGTCATATAAATTTTCTCCTTTTTCGTTTTCTCTTCTATTAATTTCTAAAATCAGCCACCTAATACATAGGCACTAGGTTGATAAATTCATTAATATGTTTATTTTTCTAATGCAGCAATTAAATCTGCCTTTTTCATTGAAGTATAACCTTCAACATTTTTATCTTTAGCCATAGCTTTAAGTTCAGCTACAGTTAATTTAGATAAATCTTGTTTTTCTTCTTTAGCTGTTTCTTTTTTTGCTTCTTTCTTAGGAGCAACTTTCTTTTCTTCTTTTACTACTTCTTGTTTAGTGATCTTTCCAGCTTTACCATCCTTAGCTACTTTAACTAACTCGCTAAATGCTTTTGGATCATTAATAGCTATTTCAGATAACATTTTTCTGTTAACTTCAACACCTGCTTTAGTTAATCCTTCAATAAATCTAGAATAACTTATTTCATTAGCACGACATGCTGCATTGATACGAGTAATCCATAATTTTCTGAAATCTCTTTTCTTTTGTTTACGATCTCTAAATGCATATTGTCCTGAATGCATTAATTGTTCTTTAGCAGTTTTATATAATCTATGTTTACTACCAAAGTATCCTTTTGCTTGTTTTAATACTTTTTTATGACGAGCTTTTGTAGTAGCTCCATTCTTAACTCTTGCCATAATTTTTCCCTCCTAATTTTTTATTATTAAATAATATTTTTAAATCTGTTTTGATCTGCTTTACTTAAACCAGATTGTTTTCTTCCTTTTCTATTAAAGTTAGTTGGCTTACTACCTGTATTGTGTCTAGTTCCTGGATGTCCAATAGTGATAGTACCACTTTTTCTAATATTAAGTACTTTTTTCATTCCTTTATGTGTCTTTAATTTTCCCATAAAAATCCTCCTATATATTACTTATCTTTTTTTGGTGCTAATAACATTGTCATACTTCTACCATCAAGCTTAGCAGCTTGTTCGATAATTGAAATATCATCTAATCTTGCAGCAAATTTTTCTAGTACTTCACGTCCAAGCTCAGTATGAGCCATTTGTCTACCTTTGAAACGAATAGAAAGTTTAATTTTATCACCTTTCTCTAGATATTTAGTAACTTGTTTTAATTTAGTTTCAAAGTCACCAACATCAATAACTGATGATAAACGAAATTCTTTAACTTCTGAATTATTAGCCTTTTGTTTCTTTAAAGCTTCCTTTTCTTTCTTTTGTTTCTCATAACGATATTTGTTGTAGTCCATAACTTTGCAAACTGGTGGATCTTGATTAGGATTTAACATAACTAAATCAAGTCCAGCATAATTAGCTAAAGTCAAAGCATCTTTTATTGGTTTTACCCCAACTTGTTCCCCATTAGGACCAATTACTAGAACATTATTTGCCTTAATTTGCTCATTAATCATAGGCAAATTACCCTTGTTACTTGCTATAAAAAACACCTCCATAAAATATAAAAAGATGGATATAAATCCACCTTTAAAAAACCTATTTATAAGTATTCTTATACATTGGCTCTTTACCCAAAGCTATGCGCTATCAGGTGGATTTAAAATCGCTTTCCTTTTAATTTCTATTCAATTATATACTAATTTATGTATAAATGTCAATAGTTAATTTATCTTGTAAGCCCAGTCGTAGCAGTCTCTTCTACTACAGGTTCAGTAGCAGTCATAGACTCTAAGAACTGTAATCCTTCATCTGTATTAAGATAAGCATCTATATCAGCATCTGTAACAACATCAGCTGAATATGGTGATATAACCTCAGTACTTACATCACTAATATCTATATCTTCCATTCCTGGAAGCACTGTAACTTCTCCACCTATAGTTCCATCTGGATTAGTAGGTTGATTGATAGGAGTATCAACAACAGTACCAGGTGTAGTTACATCTTGACTTGGAACCTTAACTTCATCATTTGGTGTTACAACTTCAGTTGGAGTTTTAACATCATTACCAGGAGTAACAACTTCATCAGCTTTTTGTTCTGGAATGCTATCAGGAGCTATAACTTCATTAGTAGCATTGTTAGATGAGGTATTTGCATCAGTATCTACATTTTCCATTCCTGGGATTGGAGTAATTTCCCCACCAGTTGTAGGCTGATTTCTAGTTTCCCATCTGCTAACACCTGTATTCTTACAGGTATTAAACATATCAGTACCTAAATTATTATATGCTGATTGTAATTCAGAAGGTATACCATTTACATTACCATTATTTTCATAATAAGAAACTACTTGATTAACGTAATTTATTCCTTCATTAGTAGTATTCTGTACATCTTGATTAATTTTATCCTGAGTAGCTTGCTGTTCCTCTTTAGTTTCATTAGCCATCAAATTTTCTTTTTTATTAAGTTCATTCTTAGCTTCAGCTACTAATTCAGGATTAGTATTTATTAAATCTTGTTTTTGCTCAGGAGTAGTAATTTTTACATCTTCTTTAGTAATTGTTGCAGTATCGCCCTTTTTCTGTAAATGTTCTTCAAGATAGATTTGTTCTTTGCTCTTACCGCTAGTTTTAGCATCAGTACTAGTACGTGCTTTTGCAGCTATTTCAATACCATTAGCAAGTATTTTTTGTTGATCTTCTTCAGTTACAAGCTGTTCAGATTTAGTAAGTTCTTTATTAATTAAATCATTTATTTGTGATTGATCACATAAGCTTTCGGTTAACAAAGTATCTAATTCGCCATATTGTAAAGACATAAGTACAGGCTCACGCCCTTCAGCATTAGCTTGTTTTACTTCATTAGCATTATATATTTTAATACTTTGATTATTTACTAAAACACCATTCATATCTGAGATAAATTTACTTGCTTCATCTAATTTAGCATTAGCATCAGAACAAACAGTATCTAATTTACTTTTTTGTTCATCATTTCCTATAACAACTACCTTGCTAACTAATTCACTAGATAGCTTAATGTTATTATCATTTAATGAAATAATAACAGCAGAAGTAGCAAATGACATACCAGGATGCATACTAAAATCAATGTATTCACCACTCGTTTGATCAGCAACAACATTAGTCATAAACTTTTCAAAATCTTTAATAGCTTGCTTTTTGTCACTATAATTTCCAGCAGTTAGAATATTATGTTGATGTTCTAAAGCTTTTAAATAAAACGCTTTAACTGTTTCATCTTTAAAAATATCAGCTAAACTAGTACCATCAACTTCTGGATTAGCTAAATAAGCACCAGTAACTGTAGCACCTTGTTGAAAATCTCTATTTACGTTAGAAAAATTATATAATCCAAATGTTTTAACATAATCTTCAGCAGTATAAATATTTGAATTACTAAACGCATCAATAGCTATCAGCTGTTCAATTGTTAGACCACCTAGTTGTTCAGTTTCATCAACTAATGTTATTTTTTGATTGAATTTCTGTAAAATATTTAAATATTTAATTGCATTTTCCTTTTGTAAAGAATCAGGAATTTCATTAATATATTGTTCTATACCTTCAAATTCAGAAAGGTCATATTTATAAAAACCATATCCGTCAGTATTAGAAAAATCCAAATCATTAGTATCTTCAGAAGTAATCTCATTACCTCTATTGCCTAGTTTGTAACCAGCAACACCAGCAGTAGCGGCCATAATACCAACACCAGCAATTATACCAGCGGTTACTAAAGCGCTTTTTGCCTTAGATTCTGTTTCTTCTTGTTTTACTTGTTTATATGCAACTTTCCAAGATTTTTGGTTCATCTTACGAACTTTACCATTTAAAGAAATATTATGCTCTCTCATTGTTTTACAAAAATCTTTAGCATCGCTAGCATCAGCAAATTCGATTATTTCAGAAGTATCATCATTATAAAAGATAATAGCTTTTTCTATATATCCGTATGATCTAGGATTTTGGTTATATTTTTTTTCGTTTGCTCCAAGCATTACATCCTGGATTTTATCAAATTCTAAATCGTTATATGTAGTAATTTCCATAACATTTCACCCCATTATTTATTTCTTGTTTTTCCAGTAAATTGGTATCCACTAGGTGCAGTTTTATCACAATCAACCCATTGATAATCAGTGTAAGCTTCTTTTAATAAAGTACGTGTATCAACACGGTAGAATTGAACATTACCATATAATGTTTGCGCAGGAGTTTTTAATACTGTTTTATATGAACCAACTGGAATTGGAATATATACATCAACTGATTTTTCAACAATATCAGTACATTGAGCAGTAACATTACTGTATTCACTATCAACAGCTATTTTTCTAACCTGCTTTCTATATAAACCATATGGATGGCTTGTACAAGTTTCTTTACATTCATCCCAATCAACACTTTGAAGAACCCATTTTTCTGTTAAAGTATCATCTGGAATATCGCCTGCTAAACCAGTCTTATATTCATCAACATAAGCCCAATCAGTAAGAACACGATATACAGTAGTCTTATCAGCAACATATGTATAATTATTACATAATCTGTATGTTAAAGTTTTATATTTTTGCATTTCAGTATGTTCAATATATACTTTTTCATAAACAGCAGCTTTTGTAGCAACTGGAATTCTCTTAATTCCTAAATCAACAACTCTTTTTGTAGCACCTTCGCCAAATACAAGAGTTTGATTTTTCTTTTTCATTTGTTCAGCACCAATAGTCCAAGCACTATATTGAGCACTGTAATCTTTTTTATACTCACATTGTTTTTCTGCAACAGGAGTTGGTGTTGGCGTAGGTGTTGGAGTAACAGTAGGTGTAGGTGTCGGAGTTACAGTTGGTGTTGGAGTTGGTGACACTGTAGGTTTAGTTGTTGGAGTTGTTGTAGGCTTAGTTGTTGGTTTTGTTGTAGGCTTAGTTGTTGGAGATTGTGTAGGTTTCTTAGTTGGTGATGTTGTAGGTTTTTCAGTATTATCTGGTTTAGGTTCACAAATATCTGTAGTACAATAAGAATAGCATCCTAAATGTACTAAAATATATCTTTCTTCCTCACCACATTTTAGATTAACCTTCATTAGATATTCAGTTTCTTGTTTTTCAAGTGATACATATGAAGCAGTTACATCACATGAATTACCATTTTTATCAGTAAATGGTATAAGTAATTTTAAATCTAACATTTTTTGAAGTGTTAAAGTAGTTTTATCCCCTACTTCTGCTGGCAATCTCTCAGTAGTAAAATATGTAATACCAGCTTCCTTCATACGTTGTAAGTTAGAATTGAATATTTGGTCTTTTAATGGATTCAATGAGTCCATATTAGGCCATGGAACTAATTTAACAAGTAATAAGACAAAGATGATAATTAAAATTAATTTTAGAATGAAATCTTTTACTAGACTTCCTTTTCTTTTCTCATCTGTATACATATACAAATTCCCCCTTCGTTTATGTGCTGTATTATAGCACAAAACAATTTTTTTGTCAAATGTTTTGTTTAAGTTCTACGATAGTACACCCAACATTAAAGAAATCAATATAATATTTTTCAACTCTCTTATCATGTCTTAATACTTCGTGAACCTGTTTTTTTAATATACCTGTACCAATTCCATGGATAATGATAATTTTTTCGGCCTTCATTTTAATTTGATCATTTATAAACTGTCTTACTAACAATTCTGCCGTTTTCCTATCTTCACCATGTAAATCAATAGAAGCAATATTACTAGTTAGTGGCATATAGTTATTAATGTTTTTTCTCATAACCACCACCCTAGCAATATTATAGCAAAAAAGAAATTATCTTAAAAGATAATTCTTTATATTTTTTAAATTTTTAAAAAATCCAAGTAGATAACCATTTAATACTATCAACATAATCACTAGTTGTAACTATACCTGAAACAACCGGATAAAAAATAGCAAAAAGTAAAATCACTACGGCAACATAGAATATATAAAAACTATTATCGCCTATTTTCTTTGTAATCCATTTTATAAAGCTAACAATTGCAAGCATTATAAATGGTAATGTTGGAAAGAAATGATACATAAACATTGCTCTACCAATAAATAAATATGGTAACCAAGTACAAAGAATCAAAATAATAATAAATAGATTTTCTTTATTCTTTTTAACAATTGATGCGATCAATGTATAGATAGCTGCTAAGGCTCCAAACCACCAAATAGCTGGATTTCCAATGCCAACAATAGTAGCCTTAACATTACCACCATAATAAGCTACATAATACCAAACAGGTTTAATCATAAATGGCCATGTATACCACTTAGAAGAAAATGGATGTCCTTCTATTAATGTAGAATGATATTTATACATATCTTTTATTTGATTTATTATTCCAGAAATACTATTATCAGCATAATTATATACAGTTGGGAACAATAAATAGCACAATATATACATAATCATAGGAATTACTATAAAGAATAACACGCAAGCTAAAATTATTTTAACCGCTTGACGATCAACTTTAACCAAGTAATAAATCAACCCTATTATTATTGATAATAAATAATATGCTACTGTTAATTTTATTGCAAGTGAAACATCAGCAAACAAAACTGTAAAATAATAAATAGCTATAGGTAAAATACACAACAAGAATAAACTTACTAAAATAATTTTTTGTGTATTAATATTTTTAATTTTCTTACTCTTTATTGATTTATATATTAAATCTCCAAAGAAAATAATAGCAAGTCCTAATCCAGCATACAATCCAGTCCATTTAGTACAAATTGCACATCCTATAAACAAACCAGACCAAAATAAATTTTTAAGTTTAGTTTTTAATCTTGCATCTTTATCTAAATCAATATATTGATACATAAATAAGCTAGATAACATAATAAACAACACTAGAAAACTATCAACAGTACCCATTCTTGTTTGAGCAAAATGGAAACAATCAAAAGTCATCAATATTCCTGCTAACAAAGCGAATTTACGACTCTTAAACATTCTTTTAGCAAGTATATATAATACAGGTATCATAGCACAACCAGCCAACGTTCCCATTAAACGATAACTAAACGTACTCATGCCGAATAGAATAATCGGAATCATCATAATTAGTTTTCCTAAAGGTGGATGAACCCATTCCATAGCATCAATTCCATGTGCATATTCATAAGCACTTCTAGCAAAATATATTTCGTCAAAATAGCTACTATTTATGCTGCTAATTTGAACAGGAACAGTATTACTTTCATCAGTAATAACAGCACTTTGATCATCTGATGCAATAGTTTTTACTTTTTCACCATATTTATTATATAGTTGTACTTCTCCTAAATAAATATTAGAAGATTTTGCCACAAATTTGATATATTTTAAACTATCATCAATTATCAAATCTTCCCAAGCAAATACAGATTTTCCCACCATAGTAGCTGCTTCTTTATACGTTTTACCATCAGTTGAGGTCATAACACTAAACTCCCCTACCTCAGGTCCAGTATAATAACGAATTTTAGAAATATCTTGGCTTACACCATCAATTTCCACACCAGCTTCTTCATTTGCATATGTAAAATGATAATATGTCTTAGGTGTCTTGAAAGTTCCAAGATGATAAAAAGAAATAATTAAATAGAATACCATTAAAACACCTAAAATAATAAAATCTTTTTTCTTTAACTTTGGTGTATTGTCAGAAAAGCTTTTCCAAAAAGAACGTATTTTAGAAGTTTTTACTTCTTTTACTGTTTTTTCCGTCATTGATTTCTTAACAATCTTTGTTTGCTTCTTAGCTATTTTCTTAGTTGCTTTTGCTTCTTTTTTAGCTTTCTTAGCTTCAAGATTGTCTTTTTTTGTTTCTTTTTTCTTCATATATTTATAGCCTCCTACAATAACATTATAAAACAAAAAGAACTATCTTAAAAGATAATTCTTAATTTTTTTTATTTTTTATTGTAGAGTTACAATTGATGTGACACCATGTAAGTACAAAAAAAGCAAAAAATCCGATAAAATATTAATTGAACAAA
>CAKPDJ010000008.1 GCA_934148875.1 uncultured Bacilli bacterium | reverse complement strand
AAAATAGGACGTCGCCAAGGTATTTTTTTTTGCTTTTTGAACTTCTTCTTGAAGTTCTTTTTTTTATTTAGTTTAGTATTGTATTTTTATAAGTTTTTTGCTACAATTTACTTATAATAATAGGAGGTATGCGCCATATGAGAAATTTAAAGGAATTAAATGAACAACTTTTAAATGTGAAATCACAATTAGATAAAAAAATGGCTGAATTATATGAAAACGGTGTAGCATATCCAGAAATGAATGAAGAAGTTGTCAGATTGAATAATGAAATAGCAAGTATAAATAATGAAATATTAAGTTCAAAAAGGGAGCTAACTGCTAATGTAGCTATTTTAAGAAAGGAAGCTACAGAAAAAGAATTATTAGATGTAGAAAATAGATTAAATAATAGAATTTCAGAACTACATAACGAGGGTAATCCATATCCCCAATTAGACGAAACAGTAATGAATTTAGAAGCTCAAATTCCAAATTTGAAGACAGAACTTTCAGATATAGAAAATTATATAACCAATAATAACATAACATCAACTTTATCTGATTTAGAAAATCAATACAAAAAAATTTATTCATTGTTGGAAGCAAGAAAAAAGGAGTTATATGAATCGGGCAATCAATATCCTGAAATGGATACAGAAATAATAAGATTAAACTCTGAATTAACTGGTTTAACCCAAGGAATTGCTAAAATGCATAATAAACTTAAAGTTGATGCATACATGATTCAAAAAGAGAAACTAGAAACAAAATTAGATACTTTAAATAATGAACTAAACGATAGAATGGACACTCTAAATAGAGAAGAAAATTTATATCCACAAATGGATGAAACAGTAATCAAGTTAAATAATGAAATTTCTGCACTAAAAAACAACATAGTAGAACTAGATAAAAAGTATGAAAATAACACATTAACTGATGAAGTATTCGATGTAGTTGAACTTCCAAAAGTAGAAGTTGCGAATAAAACTGATGATACAATTAATGAATATTCAGAGCAAACTGTTCAAAATGAGACAGTGAATAAAGAGCAAGAATCAGAAATACATCAAGAACAGGAACAATCAGAGCAAGTGGATTTGTCTAATACAGCTAATGAAATTAGTAAACCAATAATACAAGAAAATTCTATTCAAAACACTTCTGAAACAAAAGAAAATGAACAAACTGATGACGCGTTAAAAACACAATTGCTAGCAGAAAAGAAAAAATATAATGTACAACTTAAGATACTTGAAAAATATCTTAATGGTGAAATAAACTTAAAGAATGAAAAAACAGAATCTTTTGATGAACAGATTAAAAGGCTAAAAAGTAAAATAAGTAGTATTCAATTACAAGAAAATAAACCTATCGAAATGAGTGTTATTCTTAATAATTCTAGAAATGATTTAGAAAACTTAATTATAGATAATGAAACATCAATATCTGCAAATGAATCACAGGCAATTGAATTCTATCGAAAAGCAGCTTCACTTCCAACTGTTAATAACATAATAACAGCATTAAAATTATCGGCTACATTACCTGACGAAAGTATATTTAAGAGTAATTTAATTGACACAATTACTAAAATAGATGCTGCCTACATAAAAGATGAAGATGATGTTAAATTAACAAGAGATACAATGAATAGTTTAAATATTAAACCATTTGATATTAATGAAAATAATCCTGAAAACCAAATAACTAAACTAATACAAGAAATAGAAAGCGTAAATAAAGAAAGAGAAAAAAGAAAAATTATTGCAACTAAAAAGATTAATGATATAAATAGTAAAATTGCAGACATTGATAAAATGTTGTTAGAGTCTAAACAAGATATTAATCAAACAACAGATCATAAAATAGATGAAAATTCAAATTCTGAATCTGATATACCGCCAGTAATACCAACAACAGGTCATGAAATAGGAGAAAATCCAAATTCCGAATCTGATATACCGCCAGTAATGGATGATAATGACAATAATGAAGAAGAACTTCCTCCAACTTTTGCACCAGATGAAAATTCACAAAGTAGATTTGGTGGAATAGCAGCTAAGATTCGTGAACTCGCTAGTAAAAAATCAGATAATGACCTAAAAGAACAAAATCAAGAATATCAAGAATATGCAAATAAATTAGAACAAATAGCAAGTGAAGGAAGAATTTTTACAGACGAGGCTAGGGTAAATGAAGAAAATAATTGGATGGAATCTAAGACAGCACAATCTCTTGGTGCATTAGATAATTCAGATAATTATTTAAATAATGAGGACTCTTTAGCTAAACCACATATAATTAAATCAGTGAAAAAAGCATCACAAAAATTAATAGAAAAAATTCGCAACACTAAATTTTCAGAAAAAGTATCAATTGCTTTAAATTATTTGAAAAAGGCAAAATTAGCAGTTGTTACAGGTGCAATTATTATTGCAGCAGGTGTTGCTTCATTAGGAGCTAGCAAAAATATTAATGGAACCTTAGAAAATAACACAGCTGTCATTCAAGAATATGAAAGTGATAATAATACTGACCTTAATTCACCTACTGATAATATAATTGATCAAGAAAATGAAACTGAATTTACTAATGATGATGCAAATCAAATGCAGGAGTCAGAAGCTACTGATATAGATTTCAATACACAACTTCAAAATCAAATAAATGAAATTCTCAATGGTCAAACTGGTGTATACACATCTAGTGATAGAGCTATCTCTGGTACTGATATGAAAATGCCAACATCTAATCAAATAGAAAATTCATGGATCATGGCAGAACCTAGTGTTTTCTACGATGCCGAGGGAAATAAAATTTCTGAAGCCGATGCTATAGAAAAAGTAGAAAACGGGGAACAAATTGCTGCTAGAATGGATAACGATCGTGGAACTGCTGGATATATCAACGTTGGTGCATCAAACGAAAATACATCAGGTTTTACAAGATAGGAGGATATAGATATAATGGAAAATCTAATTAATAGTATTATTACTTTTGATAACGACGAAAAATATATCGTTTTAAATCAAGCTACCTATCAAGGAAAAAATTACTTCTTTGTAGTTAAAACAACTGCTGATGAAGAAGATATTGAAGAGAAATTTAAACTATTAGAAGAAACAGAATTAAATGGTGAAAAAGCACTTCAATTAGTAACTGATGAAAAAATAATTGACTTATTAACCAAATATTTTACACCAGCAAAATAAATATTAGAGAAAGAAGAAAAATAGGTTGTATAATCTATTTTTTTTTTGCTATAATTAAAGTGGTGATAGAAATGACATATAAAGTAACAAGTAGAAGTGAGCAAGATACAATCGAATTAGCTCAAAATATTGAATCAGAAAAATTTCCTAATATGGTAATTTGTTTACAAGGAGATTTAGGAAGTGGTAAAACTGTATTTACTAAGGGTTTTGCTTCTTCATTAGGGATAGATGAAGCTGTGACTTCTCCAACTTTTAATATTATTAAAGAATATACTTCAGGTGAATTAGATTTATACCACATGGATGTATATCGTTTAGATGGTAAAGTTGATGATTTAGGTATTGAAGAATACTACCACAAAAATGGTGTAGTTATTATAGAGTGGTCTGATATGATTAAAGATTATCTTCCAGAAGAACGCTTAGAAATAAAAATAAAGATTTCCGAAGAAGATGAGGATACAAGAATAATTTTAATTACTCCTTATGGTCAACAATACGAAGATCTTTGTGAGGCAGTACTATGAAAATTCTTTATATAGATACTACTACAAGTTATCTATATACTGGTTTAGTAATTGATGGTAAGTTAAAATCAGAAATAAAAGAAGATTTTGGTAAAGACTTATCTAGTAAAGCACTAAGCAAAATTAGTGAAATGTTAATAAATAATCATTTAGAACCAGTAGATATTGACAAAATTATGGTAGTCAATGGTCCTGGTTCTTTTACTGGAATAAGAGTTGGAGTAACTATAGCTAAAACTTATGCCTATAGCTTAAATAAAGACATTGTAACGGTGTCTAGCTTAGAGGCCATGGCAGTTTCAAGTAAGAGTGAAACTTGCTTTAAAGTACCTTTAATTGATGCTAGAAGAAATTATGTATACGCTGCGATATTTGATAATAAATATTTACCAGTTTTGAAGCAACAATATATATCTTTAGAAGCTTTAAAGTGTGCAGTTGATCATTTGATTGACAGTTATCAATATATAAGCAATCAAAACTTTACAGATATAACTACTGAAAGTTACAGTCCAGATATAGAAAAAATTGTAAATGTATTTGCTAATCGTCCATCAGAAAATCCACATTCTATAAATCCTATCTACTTAAAACAAACAGAAGCTGAAGAAAAACATCAGTTGGAAATAATATGATAATAGAGTTAGATAAACATTCAAAATATCTTGATGAACTGGAAATTATGTTTACAGATGTATTTACAAAGGAAAAAGTGCTATTTGACATCAATAATAACACTTTTACACGATATTATGCTTATGTGATTGACTGTAAAGCAGTTGCCTTCATTAATTACTATTTAATTTATGAGCGTGCCGAGTTAATAAATATAAATGTAAAAGAAGATTACCAAAATAAAAAAATAGGTACTAAGTTAATTGAGCAGATGATAAATGATTGCAGACAAAATAATGTATCAAGTATCACGTTAGAAGTTAAAGAAAATAATAATAACGCCATTCATCTATATGAAAAAATGGGTTTTACTAAAGTTAGTATTAGAAAAGGTTACTATCAAGGAATTGATGGAATATTAATGGAAAAAGAGTTGAATTAAATGAAAGATGTATATATTTTAGGTATTGAAACAAGTTGTGATGAAACAAGTGCTTCAATTGTAAAAAATGGAGATACTGAAATAGCTACTGTTGTATTGACACAGATTGACATTCATAAAGACTTTGGAGGCGTAGTACCAGAAATAGCCAGTCGTCATCATGTAAAAAATATTACGATGGTTATTGAAGATTGTTTAGAAAAAGCCAATATGAAAATTGCTGATATTGATGCTATTGCCGTAACTTATGGTCCAGGATTAGTTGGTTCATTATTAGTCGGAGTAGAAGCTGCTAAAACACTGGCCTATGTGAATAATAAACCACTAATACCAGTTAATCATATGTCTGGCCATATCTATGCTAATCAACTTGTAGAACCATTAAAGTTTCCACTAATTGCTTTAGTAGTAAGTGGTGGTCATACCCAACTAATATATATGGAAGCTCATTACAAATTTAAAGAAATCGGTTCTACTTTGGATGACGCTGTTGGTGAATGTTATGATAAAGTGGCACGTGTTATCAACGTTCCATATCCTGGTGGACCTACTGTTGATAAATGGGCACATGAAGGTGAAGATACCTATGAATTACCACTTCCTAAAAATGATAACAGTTATGATTTTAGTTTTAGTGGTTTAAAGAGCGCTATAATTAATTTGGTTCACAATGAAGAACAAAGAGGAAATGAAATTAGAAAAAAAGATTTAGCTACATCATTCCAAAACACAGTTGTTGAAATTATTACCAAAAAAACTATGAAAGCTTTAAAAGATTATAATGTTAACAACTTAATTGTAGCAGGAGGGGTAGCTGCTAATAAAGGACTTAGAGAAAAATTAATATCACTCTGCAATGAAAATAATATTCATTTATCATTTCCTGAAATGAAATATTGTACTGATAACGCTGCTATGATTGCTGCTAGTGGTTACTATGCATATATAAGGGGAGATAGGGCAGATTTAACTTTAAATCCTCAATCAAGTTTGGAATTAACATCAAAAAACAGTTAGATTTATTTCTAACTGTTTATTTATTTTTATCATAAACTGAAGCAATCCATTCTGCAACTAGCATACCATCCATTCCACTAGAAGTAATACCACCAGCATATCCAGCACCTTCACCAGCAGGATATATTCCATCAATATTACTAACACCAAGTTCATTTCTAATAATTCTAATAGGAGATGAAGTTCTACTTTCAATAGCCGCTATAACAGCATCATCTCTATTAAAGCCTTTAATTTTACTTCCAAAATTTTCAATTCCCTCAACTAATGCTTCATAAATTTCACTTGGCAAAATGGTACTTATATCACTTAATTTATAATTACCCTTAAAAATAGGTTCAACTAAACCTAATTTGGTACTAGTTATTTTATTCTTAAAATCTTTATATAATTGAACAGGTATCATACCATTTCCTAGATTATAAGCTTTTTCCTCTAAATTACGTTGAAATTCAACTCCATCCAAAGCACCATCACCATAATCTTTAGGTGATATAGTAACAATAACGGCACTATTGGCATTAAGAGTATCACGTTCATAATTACTCATTCCATTAATAGCTAATTTATTATTTTCACTTGAAGCATTAACTACATATCCACCAGGACACATACAAAATGTATAAACACCACGTCCATTACTAGCTTTATATGTAAGCTTATAACTAGCAGGATCCAACTTAACTTTACCATACTGACTATTATTAATCATTTCTTGAGGATGCTGAATTCTAATTCCTATCGCAAAAGGTTTACCTGTCATATTAATATTCTTATCATATAGCATCTTAAATGTATCTCTAGCACTATGACCAAGTGCTAAAACTAAAACATCAGTAGATAATATTTCATTATTATTTAACTCTATTTCATAAATTTTATTATTATTTATATGAATATCTGTAAGACAAGTATTATATCTAAACTCACCACCCATATCTATAATTTTATTACGCATATTAATTATTACTTTTCTAAGTAAATTAGTACCAATATGAGGTTTATTCAAATAAAGTATTTCCTTTGGTGCACCACATTCAACAAAGATTTCTAGTAATTTTCTATGACGAAAATAAGGATCTTTAACTAATGTATTCAATTTACCATCAGAGAATGTACCAGCTCCACCTTCACCAAACTGAACATTGGAATTAGTGTTTAGCTTTCCAGTTTGCCAAAATTCTTCAACACTTTTAACTCTTTCTTCTATTTTTCCTCCACGTTCAATAATAATTACCTTGTATCCAGCTTGTGCTAACATATAACTACAGAATAATCCACAAGGTCCAGCCCCAACTACCACAATAGGATGCTCTAACTTCTTAGTTCCACTTTTTGGAAATTTATATTCTTCGTTAGGCGTAATAAAAATATCATTTGAATGTACTCTTTTCAAAATATTCTTTTCATCATTAACTAAAACATCTACTTCATATACATAATAAATATTAGGCTTTTTTCTAGCATCAATTGATTTCTTGTGGATAAATATATCTTTAATATCATAACTAGATATCTTAATTTTTTTACTACAACATTTTTTTATTTCTTCAATATTATCATTATCAACAGGTATTTCTATTTGCCTAATTCTAATCATTTTTATTTACCTCCATACCTGCTAACATACCACTAATTGAAGCAAAAGTTATATTATAACCACCACAATCACCATCAACATCAGCTATCTCACCAACTATATATAGATTAGGAATAATTTTTGATTTCATAGTAGTTAAATCTATTTCTTTTAAATCAACTCCGCCAGCACTAACCTGTGAATTATCAAAAGTATTAGTCCCTGTAGCAGTAAGAGTAAAATTAATAAGACAATTAATTAAAATATCTATTTCTTCATCACTTAAGTTTCTGATTTTTACATTACCAACAATTTTAGTTTCCTTCAAAATATAATTAGTTACTTTATAATTCAATAAACTATCAAGTAAACTTCCTACCTCAAAGTCCAACCAATTATTACTTTCAATAAATCTAACGAATTCTTCTTTACTTTTAGCTATATCAGAAACAAAGTTAATAACTATTTTCTCACATTTTTTATCCATTATTCCATAACTAATATATTTACTAAGTTGCATTGAACAAATTCCACTAATTCCATAATCAGTAAACTGTACTTCACCAATTTCAGATTTAATAGGTTTATCATCCTCAATTAGCGTAATTGAAACTTCACTTCTAACTCCAGCTAAATCCTTAATATTTTCAAATACTTTAATTTGGGTTAGAGCAGGAACAACGGGAATAATATTATGTCCTAATTTTTTTAATAATTGATAGCCATTGCCATCTGTACCAAGTTTAGAATATGACTTACCACCACAAGCAATAATTACTATATCAGCATCAATAATACCATTATTAGTCTTAACTTTAAAAGAATTACCATTTAAAGCAATATCATCAACGTAGGTATTAGTTTTAACATCAATATCTAATTCATTAACTTTTCTTAATAATGCCTGTTGTACGGTAACCGCTTGATTTGAATAAGGATAATAATATCCATTTTTTACTTTAGGTATAATACCAATACTCTTATAAAAATCTAAGAAAGCTGAAATATTTCCTTGGTTAATAATACTTTCTAAATTATCACTACTGCTACTATGATAATGATTAATATCTTGATTAGAATTAGAATAATTACACTTACCATTACCAGTAACTAAAATCTTTTTTCCACAGGTATTGTTTCTTTCTAAAATAATAACTCGATTATTTTTATTTTTAGCATGTATAGCGGCAATAAGACCAGATACGCCTCCACCAATAACTACAATTTTTTTCATAAACATCTTCACCACTTATAATTATATCATGCCCATAATTAAAATACGTAATAAAAAAACTAAGAATTAAGTGTAATTCTTAGTTAGAAGTAAGCATATTATTATCACTCTTCTTGATTAGTTTAGCATGTAAAACAACTTTTTCAGTATCACTATAACAGGTGGATAAAGTCAAAATATTATCATTACTATTTACATCAGTATTAAAGTTAAACATACTTCTATCTTTTAATTTAGTAATTAACTGTAAAAATTCATCATCACTACTAAACTCTGTTTGTATATAATCACTAGTTGTTGGAATATGATAAACACTAAATACTTGCCATAATGTATTTTCTTTTTCTGTAGATAATTTTACTACATAATTATTAGAATTATTTAACCATCCACTAGATAAAATATTTCTTAAGCTACCAAACATAGTTTTATCAATTCTACCATGAGCATAAATAATAGTATTTTTATTATTAGTTAAATTATTTCTATAATCGAGAAATACCCATCCCGCATAATTAAGTGACTTATTAAAAGAATGATTTAAGTAATACTTATTATCACTTGCTTGTACAAATGGATAATTAATATTAGTTCCATTAACTTGTATCCAACCTTTAACATCATTATTTATTTTCTTTAGTTCCGTAAAATCAACATTAATCATATTCATCTTAATATAATCCCAATAAGGATTAGCTTTAGGTAATTTTACGGGCTGTTCTATTATTTCAGTATTATCATCATCTTCAACTTCTTCAATTTTTGCTTCATCTTGAACTATTTCAATTTGTTTACTAGTATTATCATTATCTTTATTCCAACCAATGATTTTAATTATAGATATAATCAAGATTACCCCAAAAACAATCATCAATAAAATAGGTATTATATTCTTTAGCTTTTTCTTTTCCTTTTTTTTCATTATATTATTCCTTCACTAATGGTTTAAAATTCTTAATAGCATCAACTAGTTTTGGATGTCTAATAACAAAGTGAATAACTGGATTACTATTTTTAGAAAGTACTACATAATTATTTTCTACTACAGTAATATTAATATTTTTGAATGTTTTATCCTTATTAACTACAACTTTATAGTTATTATTTTTAGCATATTTTTTAGTACTAGCTAAATGACTTAAATATTCATCATAATTATATTTAATCTTTTTATTATAGAAAATATTTTCTAAAGACAAACATATATCATCATCAAAGTTATTTTTATCATATTCACATATAATATCTGTTACTTTATTCTTTTTAAGAATATTATCCATTTCTTTTCTTTCTGTTTTCTTATATTCAACTATTTTGTTAATATCATCATTGCTTATACCATTTCTTTCTAAAATTTTAATAAGTAAACTATCATCTATAGTAAATAATGGTAATGAAGATAATGTTCTAGTTCTATTATCATCAATTTTAGCATTTTTTAGCATGAATACTTTAAATGTATCACTGTTATTATCATTATAAATATCCATAAGCGAATTAGCTTTTTTAAATAATAAGTTAGCTTTTTCTTTGTAATAATCTACTTCTTTTTTATTACTTGTTAAGTAGTATTTTCCCTTATTATGATAGCCATTAATACATTCACCAGTTAATGCAACAGTCCCAGAAACATAGTTGAAATGATGATAGATATTATTTTTACTATCTCTTAAATAGTATGGAGAAATCTGTCCTGTCATGTAAATAGGTATCCAACTTTCAAGACCAAGCATCATTTCGTTAAATGGTCTATCTAGATTATGAATTATATTTAGATGAAGTCCTTTTTTTAAACTCATTGCTATCGCAAACATCCATTTCTTTCCAAAATCAATATCTTTAGCCATATCTTTCATTGGCATATCACTACACATATAAATATCATCCATCGATTTAGAAAGAACAGTTGCTTTAAAAAAGTCCAATTCACCTTTTTTCATTTCCTCCAACCCATAATAATTTCTCGTCTTAGCATGGTAAAAAGGAATATTAGGTACCTTTAGTTTATCAAATTTAATTGTTTTAATATAATCATTCAAATTAAAGTTATCCAAGTTAGAAAGAAAGTCACTGATATAGTCTTTAGATTGATTATTATTAGTAAGCCATGTAAATAATAAATCAAATAACTTTTTATTACCGACATCACCACAATCCAAAAGTGTAGTAAGTGTTTTAATACTATCTGCATCATTATATTTTGATAGAACATAATTACATACTTTAGTAGCAAAACTAATAGGATCAGATGGTTTAGTCTTACCATACCTAATTCTAGATACATGTGATGCATCAAACACAATATACTTAGACATATCATTAATATTAATCTTCAATGTTGTTATCAGTTTGTTTAGATTACTACTAAGATTATCATAATCAAAATTATCTTTGTTAATAATAGTACTAGTTAAATTATTTAATATTTCTTCTTTACTATCTATAATTATTTTTTTTCTATTGGCTATACTAAAAATAGCTGTAGCAAGTTTATCTAATTGTTTACTATTAATTTGTGGAGTTCTTTCTCCATTCCTATACCTACTTATAACTGGCTGAGATATTCCGGATTCAATAGACAAATCTTTGGAAGTAGAGTCTGTTATTTCTAGATAGTAATTTAATTTGTCTTTAAAAAGCATTGTTTTCACCTCATAGATATTATACAATATATAATAAGATATATCATAAAAAGTTGTCATAAAAAACAATGTTTTAAATGGTAAGTAGATTGTTATAGTAAAAAAATTAAAATATAATAAAATATACAAAAGATATAGGAGGAGTATGTTATGAAAAATAAAAGAATATTAATACCTGTTGTAGTTGTAGCAATTGCTGCATTATTAGGATTTGGATTACTCAATTCTAATAAGAAAAATAATGATAATAAGTCAGACTTTTCTGATAAGAATTCAAAATTTACAATCAAAGAAAGTAAAACAAAAACAATTAAATTTACTGACTTTGATAATGGCCTAGTTAAAATGAAAATACCAGAAGGATGGAAGGTTGATGTTTTAGGTGATTACATTCACTACACAATCAAAGCCTATGATCCGCAAAGACCAACCTATCAATTTTTCTTTAATATGAAAACAGAAGGATATAATAAATCTCAAGAAGCTAAAGCATTTCAACAGAAATATTATCCAAATAGTTTATTTGCTAAAACATCAGTAATAGAAGGTAAAAATACTGAAGGATTTTATAAGATATTTAATGATTTAGGTCCTTTAAACAATACCAGTTTATTTACATTCCCAACTTTAAATGATTTTACTGTTGTTGAAAATTTAGGAACTGGAGTATTAGGTGGAGATATTTTAAGAGCGACATTTAAAGATGCCGATGGCAAAGATGCTGAAGGTTTGTTTACTGCTTACGTATATGATGCTGGCCCATATTATGTTTATGAAAATATAATTTCTGGAAAGCAAATAGATATTTATTACCTAAATGTATATGATGCTATCTTTATTACTGCACCAAAGGATGAATTTATAGATTGGCAAGAAACATTAAGTACTATATCTTCTTCATTAGAATTTACAGATACTTTTATGAGTGGATTTAATACCCAACAAGATGCAGTAATGCAAAACTTCCAAAGTGTTAGAAATATCTGTAATCAAATAACTGATGGAATTATGGATTCATGGGAAAAGAGAAGTGCTAGTTATGATATTATGAGCCAAAAGCAAAGTGATGCAACACTTGGATATGAAAGAGTATATGATACTGAAACTAATGAAATATATAAAGCATATAATGGTTTTACAGATGATTATGATGGTGAAAGATATAAATCTATAACAGATGATATGTATACAAAACAAACAAGTGGATATATTGAAAAAAGGTGATTAGTGTGAAGAATAAAAAAAATATCTATATTATTAGTGCTGTATTAGTTTTACTTGTAGCTATTATAGCCACTCTTTTACTAGTAACTGGTAACAATAATAATAATAAAGAAGATAAAACTAATAGTGATAATACTAAAGATACCGAACCAACCACTCTAGTTGAAGCAGTATTAAAAAAGAATAATAAAACTAAAGAAGAAGCTAACTACAAGAAAATTACTGGTGGTGAAGTATTAAATGAAAATACTTGCTTCAGAAATTATGCATTTATAAGTAATAATTCTATTTATATTTATAATCCTCAAAGATTAAATAATGGTGAGTTTGAATATAAAAAAGTATACGATATTCCAGAAAATATTAAGGCAATGAATATACAACCAGGTTTTGGTTCAGATATTAAGTTTTTTGACTACAATGACACTTTATATACTTTACATGATAATAATTTAGACAATAAAGTTAGAGATTCTTATGATATGTATCAAAGTGCACTATATAGTTTAAGTGATTCTTTAAAATGGGAATATTCTACTACATATCTTGGTAAAAAAATAGATTATGATTTCATGTCTAATTATGTTTATGCAAAAGATAACATTCTGTATGGTATAAGTTATGGAAATAATAAATATCCTAGTACAGAAAAAGTAAGTGGTAACTATGAAAACGAAAAAATAATCAGAATTTATAATGAAAGAATACTAAAAACTGATAAAGGTTTTTATGAAATAATGGATTATTTTGATAATAGTTTAAATAAAAAAATTACAACTACAGTTAGAATTAATATGTTAACTAAATATTATAACGAAGTATTAACATTTACCTATAAATATGTAATTTTAAAAGACTATACACTTATTCCTATAAATGATGTTATGGAAAATAGAGTAAGAGATTATTCAGATGATTATTACTTAAGTGGATTTAATAGTATGAATGAGGTTAGATATGAGGAATAAAAAAAGGGGTAACATAGAGAGAAATTATTAGATTATAGATGATAGGTCTATATTAATAATTATTATGACTATAAAGATTAATAATAAAAAAATCAAATAAAGTTAGGAGAAGAAAGAATATGAAAAATAAGAAGAAAAAATTATTTATCAGCACTGTGTTAGTGTTTCTGTTCACCATTTGTATTGCACCGATAACAACATTTGCAGAGGATTTAGATTTGAGCACAGCTAATATAGATATTGAGGGTGTAAAATTTAATTATAATCCCGGTGATAAGCCAGAAGCAAAAGCTTATAAATGTGATCCCTGGGATGAACTATATGATGTAGAGTATGAATACTGGGAAGAGATGGAAACTAATGCAAGTGGAGAGTCTGTTCCAGTTAAGTTTTGGTATTCTGATGAAGCAAAAAACAATGAGTTATCACAAGATAAAAAAATAACTACTTTTGAAGAAGGAAAAACTTATATGTATAGTATTTCTCTTAAAGCAAAAGATGAAAATAAATTTGGAAGTAATACTTCAGTAAGAGTAAACAATACAGAAATAAATAGTGCAAATGTGAAAAGTTTTGAAACAACACTTTTTGTAACTGCCGTGAAAACAATAAAACCAACAAAACCAGTTCAATTAAAACACATCGACATCATAGAATTAAATAATGCAACAATCAGTTTTAATGTAAATGATAAACCAGTATTTACTGGAAAAACACCTGATGATTCATCGTATGTATATCAGTTTGAAGGTTGGCAAACTAAAGATGGTGCAGGTATAACTTCAGCTGAATTCTTTAATAAAGGTTATGAAAATCTTATCACTACTTTTGAAAGTGAAAAAGATTATCAATACATTTTATATTTTAAAGCTAAAGAAGGATATGCTTTTACAAGAGATACTAAATTAAAAATAAATGGTAAATATTATAATTATAGGGTATCGGATTGGGAAACAGAAACAAATGTTGATGAATTTCCAACAACATGGAGAATGTACCCAGAGCTAACAATGACACCTATATCTTCTGAACAACCTGAACAAAATACTATAAAGGAAATTAAAAGTACAGGAGTAATAAATGGTAGTATTACATTTGAAAAAGAAGAAAGTAAAAACTATACTTTGGATATTAAGAAAGTAGAAGTTAAAAAAGAACTTGCTGATAAAAATGTTAAATATGTAGTTGATATTAATGTTTTAGAAAATGGTAATATAGTTAAAATTACTGATACTAAAATGAAAATAAAAGTCGCATTACCAGAAGATTTAAAAGGTTATAAAAAATACGAAGTAGTTTATATTTTAGATAATGAAATAAAAGAAACTATACCAGCAACTATAGAAGATGGATATATAGTTTTTGAAACATCACACTTAAGTCATTATGGAATAGTAGCTACAAATAAAACAATAAATAATAGTGAACCTAATCCTAGTACAGGTGATAATATTAAAGCTTACGTAATACTTTCATTAATTTCAATTATAGGCATTACTTATGGTATAAAAAAATTAATTAAAATGTAAATTAAAGACAATTGAGTTTAATTCTTAATTGTCTTTTGTTATAAAAAATAATTAATATCGCCTATTGTTATTTAATTGATTTTATACATGCAATAAATAAAATTATTATTACATATTAATTATACATTTGAAAAGTATTCTCATAAATTATAATAGAAGAATTTAAATACAAGAATTAATTCTAAATTTTAGTTAGAGGAGGATGTATAATGAGTAATTGCAATAATTATGAAAAAATAAAAAGAAGTATAGAAGAAGAAAATAAAAAATATAAGTATTGTTATATACAAGGTCCAACTGGACCACAAGGTATTGCTGGGCCACAAGGTATTCCTGGACCACAAGGTGAAAAAGGTGACCCAGGACCTTCGACTGTTCAAATTGGAAAAGTTGAAACAATAGAACCAAATGAAAAAGCCGAAATTGTAAATGCTGGAACATCAGTAGATGTAGTTTTGGATTTTAAAATACCTAGAGGAGAACAAGGAATTGAAGGAAAAACTGGACCACAAGGTATTCCTGGACCACAGGGTGAAAAAGGCGATATAGGTCAACAAGGAATAAAAGGAGAAAGAGGTGATCCGGGACCTTCAACTATTCAAATTGGAAAAGTTGAAACAATAGAGCCAAATGAAAAAGCCGAGATTGTAAATGCTGGAACACCAGTAGATGTAGTTTTGAATTTTAAAATACCAAAAGGAGATAAAGGAGATCAAGGTGACATTGGTCCAAGAGGACTCCCAGGAGAAATAGGAAGAACTGAACATATTGCCATAGATGAAACGGAAACACTTGAACCTGGAGAACCTGCACAAGTTATGGATACTTTTGAAAATTGGGTACATCATTTAGCTTTTTCAATACCAAAAGGAGATAAAGGCGATAGAGGACCTCAAGGCCCTGCTGGTCCCCCAGGAACAGAATTTGTTTCTTCCTATGGAATTAGATATTCAATGATTGATACACAATTAAATTTACAACAAGGAATTGATACTATAATTCCACTGCCTGAAAAAGGAACAGCATTTCTTACAGAATATCCGGATAATAATTCCATTAAAATAAAAGAAAATGGAGTATATTTAGTATCATATTTGTTATGTGGAGCAACTAATGAAGAATGTTCTATAACTATGTCTGTTAGAGCTAACAACGTATTACAACCTGCTACAAGTGCAACCAGTGAATTTAGTGCCCAAATAATTAATAATATAAGTGGATCAACAATTGTATCACTACAGTCAAATGATCTTATAACCCTAAATGTTAAAACTTCCAAGACTGTTAATCTAAAATTCAATGGAAGTACCAATGCAATGTTAAGTGTAACTAAAATTCATTAAGAATAGAAATAACTATTCTTTTTTCTTTAATCTGTATGAATTAATTATTTACCTTTTTCTTTTCTTCATAAACTATTACAAAGGAAGGTGATAATTATTCAAATAATAGATAATAATACGGTTGTTGTAGAAACTAGTGATGAATTAAAAAAAGCTATAAGTGAAGATAATAATTATAACTATATTTATTTAGGAAATGATATTACGGCAGCTAGTGGTTTTATAATAAATAGTAATAAAAGCAAAGTAATAATTGATGGAACCTATAACAATAAAAAATATACATATACAAATAACTTAAGTTTAGAGGAAGATGTAATAAAAGTAAGTACAACTAATAAAAAAATAGTATTAAAGAACATTAATATAGTATCTTCGCATGGTTATGGAGTTATTTACGTTCCATCTCACCCAAATTATTCTAACGTAGTAGTAGAGTATAATAATATAAATTTTACTGGCATAGAACTTTCATGTAATTATTATGGAACAACTAAGATTACTAATTCTATCATAGATGTAAAAGATACTAATAATATTCCAGCACAAAGAGTTTGCGATTCAAATAGAATTATAATAGATGGAAATTCAAATATAACAAATAATTCAAGTACTAATACAGTTTTTTTCTTTAATGACGTTATACCATCTTCGGTTAAAATAAAACCAAATAGCAAAGTAAATATTACAACCAGTAAAGAATTTATGAATGGAACGAATCGAATGGATTTGATAGTGGGTCATGGTTCTGAATTTCTTTTAACAACAGGTAATGGTTTTGCTAAAACAACAACACATGGAGCCAGAAATGTTTTAATAGAAGAAATGTCAAACTTTATTTTTATTGAAAACAGCCATCAAAGAGTTCCAATGTGGAATGTATTTGGAAATTTTACTGTTAAAGAAGGAGCAAGTATTTCAATAATAAATACATATATGACTACTCCAACAGACAATTATAATATATACTTTAAAGGAACAAATCAAAAATTTATATTGGATAATCCAAAATATGTAAATATCTATACAAAAAAAGCTAATGTTGTATATACAAATAATCCTGTTGATTTTATATTTAAATTTGCAAGAATAAACATGTGGGTATATGCTCTTGATTACCAAAATGCTTGTACTCTTGATGATACTCCAGCTTTTTATTGGTATAAAGAAAACAACCCTACAGAAATAACGGGAGTATTTAATAAAGATAGTACTACTATCACATCACATAATCTTACTGATATTGAGTTAAGTACATTACCAGATATAAATAGTTTTTCATTACAAAATATAAAAATACTAACGATAGGATTACTTAAAATAAACATTCATCCAATTATAGATTCTATAAACTCTATTTCAGGTCATACCATACCATATGCAAATGTCAAGATAGAATATGATGATAAAAGTTTAATGGCAACAGCCGATGAAAATGGTTTATTTGAAGCAAATATTAGTTCTGTTATTCCAGATAATACAAGAGTTAAAATAACATCCTGTTTAAATTGCTGCTATACTGAAAGAAAAGTAACTGTGCCTTTTATGGGTGAATTAACTTTACTGAAAGTAACAGAAAACATTCCTTTTAGTATGATACCATCGTCTACAAATCCAGTTATTCTACCTAAGAAAAATAAAATAGTAGTAACAGTAATTGATAGTAGAGTAAATAGTACTAATTGGAAATTATATCTTAATTCTACAAATCCGATGATAGACAGTAATGGTAAAGTATTAATAGATTCATTATTATTTAAAAAATTTAATAATGAAGAAATAACTTTAAAAACAAATAAAGAATTGATTTTTGAATCAAATGATAATAATGGATCTGTAAATATAAGTAATGTTACATTTTCAGTTGATAAAGGTTTGCTTTTAAAACCGAGTAAGGATTTATTAGAAGACGAAGATTATTCTACTTTAATAATTTGGAGCGTTGAAGAATAATATTTTTACAAGAAGATAAAATAATTTACAAAATATATTGCAATGAGGTGAGATATGACAAAAGATTGTATTTATATTAAAATTTATAATAATTTAGGTATAAAGACAAATAATTTAAAAGTTAAATTAATAGATAAATATAATAAGATTGCTTTTAAAGGAATAACAGATAATTTTGGAAGAGTAAAAATACCAATATGTGATAATGATATATATAGGTTAATTATATATTCTAATTTATCAATTTTCAAAATACCTTTAATAGCAAAAAAGAACAAAGTTTATTGTATTAACATTATTAATAATATTGCAAATAATAGAAAATATCTTGTTACATTTATGTTGATTGATAAATATAATCCTAATATAAAAATAGAAGGAGGTAAGATGATCTTATGGCAAGGCACACAATTCCAATAACAAATGGTAAGGGCAGTATTGAACTTGTTACTGGAACATATAATGCCCAAGCTGTAGCAGGTGGATATGATGTATCAACACTTAATCCTAAAAGTGTTACTATTGTAGAAGGAACAGATACTTATGCTTTTACAATAAGTGCAACTGGAACTTTAACACTTCATGTTACAGATACGGGAAACCCTGATACAGGAGTACAAATTATTGGGGCAAAGTTTATAAGAACCGATAGTACAGGAACAATAGTTGGAACAGAGGTAACAACTAATCAAGATGGTAATGCTATATTTAATAATGTTCCATTTGCTGAATCTGGAAGTAATGCAATTTACTATAAACAAATATCAAGTGATGGGGGCCACACGTTTGATGATACTGTTAAAACAATTACTATGACTGAAGCTTCTGAAACAGTACAAGTGACAAATCCAACAGCTCCAGTTAGAAACTTTACATTAATGGATGCAAGTTTTCCTAATATACCGATAACAGACGGTCAAATAATACTTCAAGATGATTAAAAAACAGCATATAAAGACAGTTAAGCTTAATTCTTAACTGTCCTTTTTTCTATAAAAGAAATTATTGCATACATAATATATGAAACGATTGCTAGTATCACTACAGAAGTAATAACTAAATTAATATTAAACACTTGTGATCCATACATAATAAGATAACCAAGTCCCTCTTTAGAAACCAATAGTTCTCCCATAATAACGCCTATCAAACTCATACTAATATTTACCTTTAGACAATTTATGATATTATTTTTATTACTAGGAACAATTAATTTAATAAAAATTTGCTGTTTCTTAGCATTAAATGTACGCATTAAAGTAATAAAATAATGATCAGTTGACATAAATCCTTGATAAATATTTATTATAGTAATAAAAGTAGATATTAATAATGCCATAAATATAATTGAGTTCATATTGGCACCAACCCAAATAATAATAAGTGGTCCAAGGGCTACTTTTGGAAGTGAATTTAAAATAGTTAAATAAGGATCTATTATTTTAGCTACTGTTTTATTCCACCATAAAATAGAAGCAATAATAAAACCTATTAAAGAAGCAAGTAAAAAACTAATAATAGTTTCATAAACAGTAACCCAAACATGGGACCATAAATTATTGGTTTTAAGTAAATTTGAAAATGTTTCTACTACTTTAGTAGGTGAACTAGATAAGAAAGTATTAATGATTCCTGCTCTAGCACATACCTCCCAAATAACCATAAAACTTAAGAAAATCAAAATTTGAAAAAAGATAACCAGTATTTTATTTCTCTTTCTCTTTTTTAGAAAAAGTTTATGCTCTAAACTATAAGTGGACATCCAAATCCCTCCAAATCTCGTCATAATAAGTATTAAATTCTTTGCATTTACGATTATTGATAGGAGTAGACTGATTAGTTAGTTTTATATCATAAATTTTTTTAACAGTAGAAGGCCTCTTAGTTAGTACTACAACTCTATCTGATAAAGAAATAGCTTCAGCTAAATCATGCGTAACTAGAATTGCTGTTTTACCTTCATTCTTTATTATTTTATATAAGTCATCTGAAAGAGCTAATCTCGTAACGTAATCCAGAGCTGAAAAAGGTTCATCTAACAAGAGAATGTCAGGATCAGTTGCTAGTGTTCTAATTAAAGCAACTCTTTGTTTCATACCACCGGACAAGCTATCAGGATATTTATTAATAAATTCGCCAAGTCCATAAGTATTTAAAAGTTTAATTACACGTTCTTTTGTCTCATCATTTAAAGTATGCGTGATTTCTAATCCAATCAAACAATTATCCAAAACTGTTTTCCAGGGAAATAGTGCATCCTTTTGTAACATATATCCAAGTTTTACATTATCTTTATTAAAAGAAATAATCCCATCAGATTTTTCTTCTAAATTAGATAGGATAGAAAGCAAACTTGTTTTTCCACAACCAGATGGTCCAACAATAGAAATAAGTTCTTTATCATATACATCTATACTAACATCTCCAATAGCGCATACTTCACCATCTAAGTCATGATATATTTTTTTTAGATTTTTAATACTCAAGAGAGTTTTCATATTTAATCCCTAGTGTAGATTAAATCTTCATACTTAACAGTATTATCTAATTCATTAGCTGCCATCATAATATCTTGTAAGTGATAGAAAGATTCACTACTAAATGTTGTAGTAGTAGGCCAAGCATCAATACTACGATATCTTTCCATTACTCCAGTTAAATCAGTTAATGAAGTATCTGGGAAGAAATCTAAAATAGCTTTGGCTACTTCTTCATCACTGTGATTATGAACAAAGTCAAGTCCTTTTTGAATAGATCTTGTGAATTTTTCTATAATTTCAGGATTTTTCTCTAAATAGCTATTACGTGCACTATAAGATGTATAAGGTACAACACCACCAAGTTCACCAATAGAAGCTACTACATAACCAAATCCTTGTTTTTCTATTTGTAATGCATTAGGTTCAAACAAAGTAACAAAATCACCCTGTCCACCTATAAAAGCACCACCCATAGCAGCAAAAGCAACACTAGTATCAATATCTAAATCTTTTGTTGGATCAATTCCATTTTGTCTAAGTGCCCATTCAAATGTCATTTCAGGCATACCACCTTGGCGTCCTCCGATAACACTTTTACCTTTTAAATCATCAAGTGTAAAATTATCAATTTTTTGTCTTGATACTAAAAATGATCCATCTTTTTGTGTAAGTTGTGCAAAAGTTTTTAAATAATCTTTTTCACCAGCATTGTATACATAAAAGGCTGTCTGCTAGAGGATAGTTATAATTTCAAAATTTATGTACCTAAAGTAATAAGAGTAAAGAAATAGTTTATTATGTTGATTTATGATAACAATTTAGATAAATTAAAAGTTTTAAAATAAATATCAATATTTTAATTTTTCTGTTAAAATAAAATTAAGGTGGTAATTATGGGACTAATTAATATTGCGAGCAGTAACTCTTGTTGGCGTGGATTGGATTATTATAAAGAAAAAAAGGTATCTAATTATAAAAAAATAAGCGATAATGAATATGAGGCCACTATTAATGGTAGTAATGGTGAAAAGTATAATATTTTTATGGATATTGATCATCCTAAAAAATCAAAATGCAATTGTCCTCATGCTAAAGATAAAAAGATTATTTGTAAGCATATAGTAGCTTTATATTTTACTGTTTTTCCAAAAGAAGCAACAAAATTTGTTGATGATATGAAAAAAGCGGAAGCAGAATATAGGCAATATGAAGAGGATATATATAATAAAGCAGTTAATAAAATAGCTAAAATGTCAAAGAAAGAATTAGAAGAAATCGTAATACATTTGTTAAACTATTCTCCTGATTGGGTATATGAGCATTTTATTAGAGAATATGTTGGATGGTAAATATTAAGGGGTTAATTATGATTAAGTTAAGTAATGTAATTGATTGTATGGATATGTGTAATGATGAAATAGAATATTATTATAATCCAGATAAGAAAGAAATTTTTATGTCTAATATTGGTGAATTTGAAGACTTAAACGAAGATGAGTTAGATGAATTATTTTCTAAATCAATAAAGCTACCAAATAAGCTTGATATTCATGAATATAGAATTATAGAAGAATTTATTGAAACTATTGAAGATAATTTAATTCATAATCAATTGTTAATATCTATAAATGGTAAAGGTGCTTTTAGAAGATTTAAAGATACATGTATAAATTTTAATATAATAGAAGATTGGTATAATTATAGATATAAAAAATATAAAGAAATAGCCATTAATTGGTGTAAAAGATTCAATATAAAAGTGGAGGTTGATGTAGATGATAAAAATTAGTTTAACAGATAATTATGCTGGATTTCAAATAAGCGGTGATTATGATGACTTAGATTTTTTATATGATTCTATTTATTATTTAATAAAAGAAGAACCAGTTTCTGATGGGGAATATATTATGCAAAATCACTTGTTTGCTTTCTTATATGAGGTAAGACATGCTTATCAAGGTAGTAGAGATATTGAAATAATTAATAATGGTATTAGACCTGAAATAAGAGAATGGAAAAACATTAAGAAAAAAGATATTGCAGATAATAACTTATATTATTCTTTTAATTATTTATTGCCAGATTTAGTAGAAGATATTATTTTAGTAAAATACTTTATTAACAAAGTGAATAAAAAAGATAGAGACATTTGTAACCCATATATAAATTATGTTAATATGTTTTATTCGATTGTTGTTTATAGAATTGCTCCAATGTTAACTGAAACCCAATTTAGAAAAATTAAAAAAGGATTAATCGATTCTACAATTTTAGATAGTATTTTTTGTCATCTATGGTTTGAACAAATTTCAATTGATTATGCAAGTATGAACAAAGAAAAGAGAAAAACAGAAATTATGCATATATTAGATGCAATATATAATTATGGTGATTATGAAGATTATTATAGTTTGAAACTCAAAATAAAAAATATTTGCAAAGAAGAAAATTGTTCACCTGATGATTTACATTATGAAGAATATCCTAACGAGATAGAGTGGTAATATGAAGAAGATTGGTAGAAATGATCCATGTTTTTGCGGCAGCGGAAAAAAATACAAACAATGCTGTGGTAAATAGCTTGTTTTATAAGAGTTTGTGAGTTTGACAATAGTCAAAAAAAGGCAAAAAAATGTGCACATAACGCCATTTGTGCACATTTTGTGCTCATAGTGTTAGAGTTTATGTTCATAAGTAAATAAAACACCTGAATGATAAGGAAGAGTAATTATGTAATTATTTGCATTTTGAATATAAAATTTCTGTAAAATAATAGTTAACAATAGATATAAATTAGAGATGAGTTGGTAATTTTGAACATAGATTATAATAAATGTAAGGAAGTAGTTGAAATTATTAGTATTTACTTTCAAAATAAAGCAGGAGTTGCAAACATAGACTATCCTTCTAATATAAATTATAAAACTAATGAATATTATTTATACATGTTTTATTCTTGCCTATTAGACTATGGTATGCGTTCCAAAATTTATCATAAAAATTTAGTAGATACTTATATCAAATATCCCAACATATTTCAACCTAATTATGTCATTAGAATTTCAGAAGAAAAGTTGAAAGATATTATGATTAATAATATTCATCCTAGATATCCTAATATAGCTATAAAAAAATGGTTAACATTGTCTAATGAATTAATCAAATATAATAATATTTCTGATTATCTAAAAAGTATTAAAAGTTTTGAAGAATTGTCAAGGTTTATAAAAAATACTAAAAGTTATGGGCAAAAGACAGGCGGATTATTAATAAGAGTGATCTGTGACACAGAAATATGTAATTTTAAAGAAAATATAAAATCTATTCCAATAGATAGACATGATATTGAAATAAGTTATTTAACAGGTATAATTAATACTATAAATGTTTCTAATAAAAAAATTATTGAATTATCTGATACTTATGTTAAAGTTGGTAGAGCATTAAATATTAATCCAAGTAATATAGATAAATACTTATGGGAAATAGGAAATCTGTACTGTAATAAGAAAAACTGCGAAGAGTGTCCATTAAAGAATATATGTAGCAAAAATTATGATGTAAGTATATGAAAAAAGTGCGAAAGGCAGTATGAACATTTTTAATTGACGGCAACGAACTATTAAAAGTATGGATTATTATGATATCAATGTATGAAAATTGAAGAATGAAAACTTTAGAAAAAGCTTGTAATGATATAAATAATTTAATTATTTTCTATATGATATGTTGCGTTGTCAAATTTCTAAAACTATTTTAGTTTGGAAAAAGCAAATGTGAACAATGTGCACATTTTGTGCTCATGAACCTAAAAACATATAGTAAAAATAATACTATATGTACCATTTATACCGTATTTGTTTAGACCTTTTAAGCCTTGTAAAATTTATAATACTATACATATTTCATAGTATCATATATACTGAAAAAGGATGAACATGTGGAAGTGGAAAAAAGTATAAAAAATGTTGTTTACTAAAAGCAAAAAATAAAACAGATGAATTAAAATTAATGGAAAAATTTTATTCAATGAATATATTTGCATATCATGATAATTATATACATACGAGAAAAGTAATTGCCCCAAAGGTTAATAAAAAATTACTTGATATTTATGATAATAAAGATAAAATGAGTCAAAAAGATATTATAGATAATTATCTATTTGTTATGAATTATATATTAGACTATGCAAAAGAAAATAATATAAATGATATAGATGAGTTAAATGAAAAAAATATAATTGGTGATTATATAACTAATGTTATTGGTAATTTTGAGGAAGAAATTTTAAATGCTTTCAATGATGAATATGATCTTAATATACTTAATAATTATATTGATAAATTAGTATCAACATTAGATTTAGATGAGAATATTTATGAAAATAATTTAAGATGTAAGTGTCATAATTTATTTAAAATGGGAGAATATGAATTAGGTGAAAAAGTAATGGTTAATCTAATTAATTCTAAAAATAATTCAATATATCCATATGTTGAATTAGTAGATGATTTTGAAATGGTAGGTAATTTAGAAAAAGCTAAATTTTATTATGATATGGGTATGAAAACTAAATTTGATGATATTGATGTTCTAGAAGAAAGAAAAAGTTATTTTAGTCGCATGCATTAAATAAAAAATTATTGTAAAAAACATAGTGACTAATATAATTAATACACTAGGAAAAATTTTTAAAAAGTGTGAAAATGTATGGTACAATATTAATAGAAAAAAGAGGTGCTACTATGTTAAATAGAATATTTGATTTAGCTAAAATTCAAAGTAAAATATCTGGTTTTAATGAGTCATTAAAAAAAGCATACTATGATTATTTAATTAATGAATTTGGAATTTTATTTACATATCACTCAAATCGTATAGAAGGAGTTAATACTACTTTAACTTTGAATGATACTAAAGAAATAATAAACAATACTTATAATTTTAAAAGTGTAATTGACAGAAATAAACAAAGAGAAATTAGTGAAACATTAAATCATCAAAATGCTTTTAGATATATTTTTGAAGTTGTGGGCAAAAATGAAGATATTATTACAATTATTAAAGGATTACATCAAATTATTGGTAGTGGCATTATCGAGGGTGCAGGTAATTATAAAGAAAGAGAAAATTATTTAATTAATAGTAATGGTGAGGAAATCAATTTTACTAAACCTCAAGATGTAGCATTTAGAATGGAAGAAGTAAAGCAAAAATATGAAAACGAGTGGCAACAATTAACTGTATTTGAACGAGCAGTAAAATTACATATGGCAATTACTAATATTCATCCATTTATCGATGGTAATGGTAGAATTGCTAGATTAATTATGAATTACGAGTTAATTAAAAATGATTACCCACCTGTGTTAATTAATGAAAGTCAAAAGCTTTCTTATTATGCTATGATAGAAGAAATTAATGTAAATACTAATTATGAAGATACTCCATTGGAAATTGGAGATATTAAATTATTTAGTGAAACAGTACAACAGTTATCTATAATGACATTTAAAAATATGCAAAAATATTTTGAAGAACACTAAAAGAATTACATTCTAAAATAATAAAGTAAATGTAGACAGTCAAAAATATACAGTCTACATTTTTTTGTATGATAATTAATAAAATTTATAAAAACATAAATATACTAAAAAATCATAAGATTTTATTAGGTGAGAAGATGGAAAAATTTATTTACTCACAAGATTTAATCTTATCGGAAAAACATTTAAATTTAATATTAGAAAAATTTCTATCTAAAAAATTATATGAAAATAACTTAATTACTTTTGATATTTATGAAAAGATTAAAGAAGAAATTGATTGCAACATATCTGAGATTAATCTAGAATTTAAAAAATTGTTAACAGATAAGAAAATAAAGATACAAACTAATAATGAAGAGTTATAACTCAACATGAATGGAGATGAAGTATTTGATTTTTGATAAATACAGAAAATATAATTTGTTAGAAGAAATTAGAAAAGAAATTTTATCAGGTAAATCAATTTATGATCTAAAATTAAGGGTAACTTTTTATGCTAGAGTATCTAGTGATAGCGATGAACAGGCAACATCGGTTGTTAATCAAGTGGATTATTTTACTAATTTAATTAAATCAGTTCCTAATTGGACATTTATAAATGGTTATATTGATGAAGGTATTAGTGGAAAAAGTGTTAATAAAAGGGATGCCTTTTTACAAATGATAGAAGATGCTAAAAATGATAAATTTGATTTAATACTAACAAAAAGTGTACCAAGATTTGCTAGAAACACTTTAGATAGTATCAAATACACCCAAGAATTATTAAAATATAGTGTTGGTGTCTATTTCTTAAACGATAATATTAATACCTTTTTACCTGATTCAGAATTTCGTTTAACCCTAATGGCAAGTATTGCTCAAGATGATTTAAGAAAGTTATCAGAAAATGTAAAGTTTGGGCTTAAACAGTCAATTAAAAGAGGAGTAGTATTAGGTAGTAATAATATTTATGGTTATGTAAAAAATAAAGGAACATTAGAAATAGTAGAAGAGGAAGCTATTATTGTTAAAAAGATGTTTACTTTATATGATAGTTACTTGAGTTTAAAAAAAACTTCTATTGCATTGGAAAAGTTAGGTTATTTTAATCGTAAAGGTAAACCTTTTGATACAACTACAATTAGAAGAATTTTAATGAACCCTAAATATAAAGGATATTACTGCGGTAATAAAACAACAGTCTTAGATTATAAGTCTGGTATTACTAAAAAGGTATCAAAAGATAAATGGCTAATTTATAAAGATAATGAAAAAATCCCACCTATCGTAACAGAAGAATTATGGGATAGAGTAAATTATGAGCTAGAAAAGAAACAAATAGGATACCAAAATAAGCAAAGATTAGTGGTAAGAAGTAATTATGCTTATAGTGGTAAATTAATTTGTAAAGAACATAACATAGCTTATACTAGATCAGGTGTTAAAAAAGGTAGAGTAAATGATTACCGTTATTGGTCCTGTAGATTATATAAAAGAGGAATTGAATACTGCGATAGTCCATTATTAAAAGAAAGTGAATTAGATGTTTTATTTAAAGATATTATAGGTAAGTTTTTAAATAATAAAGACAAAGTAAAACAAGATTTAATCAGTCGAGTTAAAGAACATCATATTGATATTAATCTTACTCAAAAGATATCTAGTCGAAATAAGAAATTAACAGAACTAGAAACTAAAAAAGAAAAACTATTTGAACTTGTTACGAGTAGTTATATTTCTAACCAAGAGTTTAGTAAAAAGAATGAAGAATTGAATACTGAAATAAATAATATTCGTACTGAACTAAAGAATATTGAATTAAAAAGAAATCATAAAGATAATTTTGAAGAAAAATTAGAATTTCTTTATAAAGAGTTAGATAAAGGATTAGATATTGATAATAACTTTACTAGTTTTATGGACTTATTAATAGATAAAGTCTATGTTTCTAAAATAAGTAATAATCGCAACCTAGTAAAATTAGATATTTTATTGAAAACAGGTATGACCAAGTCCTTAAATTACGACAATAAACAACCGATGCAAAATCAATTAATAGAATTAAAAAATGATAGGATAAGTTTTTTTATGAAAGATATTTAATATCCCCTTAAACGACCACTACCTAAATACAAGCTTCACTTCCAGAAAAACCAATTTCAACATCTCCTGATAAAACAGCAGCAGTTACCTTATCAGCACCAGGTGTTAGAATAAGTTCAACATCAAGTCCTTCTTCTTCAAAGAAACCCTGACTAATAGCGGCATATTGTGGTGCATAGAAAACAGTATGTGCAACTTCAGCTACTCTTATTTTTTCTAGATCTTTTTTATTATCACCCTTATTTAAATCAAGTAAAAACATAAGCCCAATCAATAATAGTATTAAAACACAAATAATTGAATAAACAATTTTCTTCATATATCCTCCTTTACTAATTTATTATATGAAGAAACAAAATAAGTGTTATTAGAAAAAATAGCTATCATTCATTTGATATTTGGTATAATGATAGTAAAGAATATAATCTAAGGAAAAAATAGTTAGTTTAATAATAAAAATAATAATTAAAAGATAAAAAAATTAGTATAATAATTGGAAGGAGAATTAACTAAAATGAAAAGGTACAAGCAAAATGAAATTGATAAAGTTTCCAAAATATTAAAAGATAATGGTGTAATTAGTGTTCCTACAGATACCGTATATGGTTTATGTGCTAGTATTAATTCACGTAAAGCATATGAAAAATTGATAAGTATTAAAAAATAATTAAAGTATGGTGATTTAGAATGAGTATCAATAGTGATTTAATCGTTAAAAAGATAGTATTAGAACGAGAAAAAATAGAAGATTTTGAAAAGTATCCATTTAATATTGAAATAGTAAAAAATTTTAAAGAATTAAGTTTTACTTCTCCGGTTACATTTTTCATAGGTGAAAATGGAGTAGGTAAATCAACTTTTATAGAAGCAATTGCTTTATCACTTGGATTACCGTCAGAAGGTGGTACTGAAAATTTTAAATATAGTACCAAAAACACTTCATCAAATCTCTCAGATTATTTAAGAATTTTAACATTTAATAAAGCTAAAACTAAGTTTTTTCTAAGAGCAGAGAGTTTTTATAATTTTTCTACGGAAGTTCAAAGGTTAGCTGAAGAAGATAGATTTTATAGTCTATATAATTCATATGGTGGAAATTTACATAAATGCTCCCACGCGAATCATTTTTACAGTTAGTTAAGTACAAATTTACAGACCATGGACTATATATTTTAGATGAACCTGAAGCAGCACTATCTCCCCAAAGACAATTATCTTTGCTTTATCTTATAGATAAGCTTGCTAAAGAGGGAAGTCAATTTATAATTGCTACCCATTCACCTATTTTAATAAGTTATCGTGATGGAAAAATATTAGACTTAAATAATAATTTTGAAGAAATATCATATGAAGATACTGATATATATTCGTTATATAAGACTTGTTTAGAAGATTCTAAAAATATTCAACACAAAATGTTTGATTAAATGTTTAGTAAATTTTAAATTCAATATTAGAAGCCAAAATTGTAATTCTCACTTTATGTCCTATAAAAATTTTTCTATTTTTTATACAATAAACATGAAGGAGAATTATAATTTATGAATCAAGAAAAGATAGGAAAATTTATTTCAAAATTAAGAAAAGAAAAAAATCTAACTCAAGAAGAATTAGCTGAAAAATTAGGTGTTAGCAGTAAGAGTATTTCAAGATGGGAAAATGGTAAGTGTATGCCTGATTTATCACTGCTTATTCCAATATCTAAGGAATTTGGTATTACTGTAAATGAATTAATCAGTGGAGAATTTATTGATAAAAAAGATTATCAAGAAAAGTTGGAACATAATTTTATTAATACTATTGTTACCTTAAAGAGAGAAATATATAATAAATCTAAAATAATAATAACGACAATTATATTATTATGCCTTAGTATTCTTTTAGGTATCATTTCATTTTTACTAATCAATGAATATAAACAAAAACCAATATATTTAAAATATCAGCAAGTTGATTTTAAAATATGTGAGTTTGATAATGATTACTATAAAGTTACTTTAAAAACTAATTATGACGATTTAGGTATTCATGTTAATTTAATAAAAAACTATAATGATAAATCGTTAATTATCACAGCTTATCGAACTAGAGAAGAAAATAAAAATATAACTTTATTAAAGAATTATGGATATAGTAATCAACTACTAGAAAAAAGTATTGAAAAAATATATTATGATTCTAAATTAATTTGGAATAATTCAATAAAAGTTTCTAAATGTAAATAAATATATTTATTTATTTATATCTCTAAAGATACCATTTATTTGGTATCTTTTTATATTTAAGATATATTATAATATAAAAAATGAAACTTTTTAAAAATAATAACGACTTAAATATTGAGGTGAATAAAATGACTAGTCTAAAAGCCTTAAACATATTTGATGAATATTATTATGAAACATACAATGATATTTCTAAATATGTAGTATGCAACTGCAATAATATTGAAGATGTAAAAGATATTATCCAAAGTATTTATTTAGAGGTTTACAAAAAAGTATTAAAAGAACCACAAATCAATAATTATCACGTATATATTATGGGAATAGCTAAACATAAGGTAAAAGATTATTATCGCTTTAAGTATAAAGTAAAAATAACTAATTTATTTAATAATGATGACAAAAATATAATTGATAACATTTCTAGTAATATTAATATTGAAGAAAGTTTCTTAGAAAAAGAAAATATAGAAAAGATATGGAAATATTTAAAAAGGAAAAAGGTAATTATATCTAAAATATTTTATCTATATTACTACACAGGATATTCTATAAAAGAAATTTCAAAAGTATTAGAAATATCAGAATCAAATATTAAAAATTATCTATATCGTACATTGAAAGAACTAAAATTATTTTTAGAGGGGAATGATTAAATGTCAAATAAAAAAGTAATCATGGAAACATTTGATAGAGAGTTTGGTATTAATGTAGTTCATAATGAAATAGTATCTAAAATAAAAAGAAAGGAAAATCATCAAACTATGAAATTGATATTAACTTTAACTAGTATTATTTTGATAGCTACATTATCAGTAACACTATTATTAGGTAATAATAACATTTCAAAAAAATATGATGAAACTAAAGTACATGATGTCATTAAAATAAATAAACTTAAATTAGATGATGCAAAAATTAGCTTAAATGACGTTGATAGAAGAATGGATGATAAAAATAGTGAAGAGATATTATTAGAATACCCATTTATAAATAAGCTAAAAATCCCTAAAGATATGCTTCAAAATGTAAAAATATCAGAAGTTTATGCAAGTAATAATAAAAATAGTGATTTATATAATAAACTAATAGGATATTATACAAGTTATTTAAAAGAAGATAGTAATAAATTAATAAATATTTTCTTTTCTAAAACCAATAAAAAAATAGCAAGATGCTTTCCTATAAATGAAGAAAATTTAAAAAAGTCATCTGTCAATAATAATGAAATAATAATTATTGATGAAAATTATGGATATATAGTACTGTTTAAATATAATGATATTTATTTCGACATTGAAGCAGAAAATATAAACATTGATGAACTATTAGAGATAGTAAAATCAATCATGATATAATTTAATTATGATAAAACTATATACTTATTAGAAAGGAAATATTTATGAAAAAAAATAAAAAATTAATTATCATATTTGTAATAGTTATTATAGTAATTTTATTAATTCCTAAAAAAACTATGCTTTGGGATGGTGGAACAGTTAAGTATAAATCTCTAATCTATGAAATCACAAAATACCATAGATTAGATAATAATTATAAAAGCGGTTATAATAATGGTTTAAAAATAAAACTATTTGGTATTACTTTTTATAATAATTTTAAAGAAAGTACCACTGAAGAAACAAATAGTGAAAGCCTAAATGCTTTTTATAATGATTCATTAACTAAAGATTACATCAGTATAGAAAAATTAAGTAGTGATTATCAAGTTGAACAGGCAATAAAAGATAATGCTGTAGTAGTAACTACCACAATAGCTAACTCTGATTTACTAACTGATTTCACAACAAGTATCAATACTAAAAAAAGAGCCTTTCTAAGGTTGATACAAACAACAGTAGAAGGTGATTTAATTATTACGGATATTAAATATGAAATAGATAAGGTAATAGTTATTACAGATAACACAAGAGATAAATTTTCAAGTGAAGAAGATAGAAAAATAACTATAGAAACATATAAAAATATCGAAGAAGTATTAGATTTAGATAAAGATCCTGCTATTAGTAGTTTAATAGTATATAATGATAATAAAGAAGATAGTAAAGTATTATTAACCCGAAATATGATAATGAATTAGTAAAAAAAGCAAGAATGAATTATTGAAAAAAATTATAAATAATGTTATTCTAAACTAAAGTAGAGTGTGATAGTATGGATTCATTAATAAGGGAAAGTTATGGTTATGATTATTTATTAAAAATATTAAATAATAGTTCAGAATTAGAATTAGTTTATCAAAATGCAATCAACTCAAAAGATGGAATTTCTAATGTTAGTCCAGAATATCAAAATATCCAAAGTATGATAGATTATTATATCGCTGAAATGATAAAAAGTGGCGAAATAAAAAAATATCCAACTGTGTTACAAAACTACATAAATGTATTTAATAAAACATTAAACATAGATAAAACATATATTTTTAGAAATGACGTAGCTAATTTATCTTATCAAGAAATTCAATCTGTAATGAATTATGATACTTATCAAAAAATTGAACAGAGAAAGCAACAAATAGAAGATTACTGTAAAAATTTATTTGAAAAATTTAGAAATAATACCATTACTGATGATGAAAGAAAATTTTTAATAAAGTACTTAAGAGATAATATAAATACTAACAATAAAGAAATATATGATATACAAGAAGAAATGTGTAAATCAATTATTAATAATAAAGGTAATTATGGTTATATAGAGGCTGATTTTATTGTTGGATTTATTGGAAATGAAGAATGCAAAAAATATGAGATAACAGGTATGTGCCATTTAAGTGAATATACTAATAGTACTACAAGAAAGTTTAATCCTGGAACAAGAGGAATAGCATCATTTGGAACTATATCAGTAGCTAAAGAATATGGAATAAATGCTATTAACAACAAAGGCAATGATTTAGCTATGTTTATTCATACTATCTGTCATGAAGTAAGACATTTGGAACAGAAAAGTAATATCAAAAACAAAGTTTCTAATGAAGAAACCATGGAAATATTATATGATAAAATTTTTAGAAAGTATCTTCAAAATGATGAATACGATTACTACATGCAAAATTATTATTTTGAATCTGGTGAATTAGATGCTGAGTTAACTGGATATATAGAATCTATTAATTACTTAAATAAATATGGATACAAAGTATCCCAAGAGATAGATGATGAAATGTTTAAATTAAAGGACAAGCAAATCTATAAAAAAATGGTAGATATGCGTAAAGACCAAAACGGAAACAAGATAAGTGCCAGTTTATTTAAACATAAAAGTATGAAATTACTAATAATGAAAAAACCAGAATTGCTAAAAGAGTATCCAGAACTTCAACATGTTTATAATCCTGATGGAAGTATAAAATCATTTGAGGAATTATTGTTAGAAAGTGCCAATTTTACTAAAAAAACTAAAAAAGATAATAAAGATATTTTTAATACGGAATTTAATAATGCTATAGATTTAAATCAATTAGATAATATTAATTATGGTAATCTAAGTCAAGAAAATTTGTTCAAGATAATGCACGAATTATCCTGTTTATATAATAACTATGCTAGTCAAGCTCACAATTTTTTGCAATCACATCGTCAAAGTAATAATTTTTTATATGAAGAACGACTACCTGAACATAATCAACAGTTTATAGCTGAACTAAAAGAAAGAACTAAATTAATGGCATCTAGATATAAAAAATTGGAAACAGTACTAGATACTTTCTATAAACACTATGGAGAAATTCTACAACAGTATGAAGAATACAAATATGATCAATTTATCTATAATAAAGATAAACAATATGCCAGAATGCAATTTGGTAAAATAAAAGAACTATATTATAAAAATCATAAATCAGATAAAAACAGTATTCTTGTTGATGAAATGATAAATAAAATGGTAGAAGGAACTTTAGATGTTAATGGTAATGCTATTAATTCAAATACTCCAGACTTCGACAATAGAAAAAAAGGTTTTACTGGAATACAACTATTAACAGTTACTTCATTTATAGCATCCTTTATTATATCCTTAATAGGAATAATTTTTATTTTTATAACCAAATAGGAGAACATCATCTCCTATTTTTTTCACCAAAAATTCACACTAATTCCATATTTCTTTCAATATATTAAACTAGAATGTTTAGTGAAAGGAGAAAAATATGTATGAAAATATTTTTAAAAGAGTAGAACAGAAATATGTTTTAACAGAGCAAGAATATAAACTACTCTTCAAAAAAATAAATAAATATTTAAAAAAAGATAAATACTTTAAAAGTACTATCTGCAATATATACTTTGATACTATCAATAATGATTTAATTATTAACTCATTAGAAAAACCGATATTCAAAGAAAAAATTAGACTTAGGAGTTATCAAGTACCAAGTATCAATGATGATGTTTTTCTAGAAATTAAAGAAAAATATAAAGGTATAGTAGGTAAAAGAAGAATAAAAATTAAATTAAAAGATTTCTATACTTACCTAGAAACCAATAATTACGATAAAGATAATCAAATTATGAATGAAATTAATTATTATTTTAAATATTATGATTTAAAACCAGCTATCTATATTGCTTATGACCGCCTTAGTTATTGTGGTGTAGATGATAACAGTTTAAGAATTACTATAGATTCTAATCTAAGAAGTAGAAATAGTGATTTGAACCTAGAACTAGGTGATGCAGGTAAATGTTACTTTAAAGATAAAAATTATATTATGGAAATAAAAACATTAGGCTCTATGCCATTATGGCTAGTAAGAAGTCTTTCTGAATTAAAGATTTATCCAACATCTTTTTCAAAATATGGAAGCATCTATCAGAAAGAACTAAAAGAAAGGAATGATTATATATATGCTTAATAGTATTTTTTCAAGCTCAACTTCATCTATTGAAATCTCTTCAATTTTAGTATGTTCAATAACGTCAATTATTTTAGGAGTTTTAATAGCTCTAACTCATAAACAAACATCCAAATACAACAAAAATTTCTTAGTAACAATCTCAATTTTACCATTATTAGTAGAAACAATAATTATTATGGTAAATGGAAATTTAGGTACATCGGTTGCGATTATGGGAGCATTCAGTTTAGTAAGATTTAGAAGCTTACCAGGTACAAGTAAAGAGATATTAAGTGTTTTCTTTGCTATGACCGTAGGATTAGCTACTGGAATGGGACATCTATTATTCGCTTTAATTATAACTGTTATAGGTTGTCTTAGTTTATTAATATTTTCTAAAGTAACTTTATTTGACCAAAATAAAAATGATAAATTATTAAAAATAACTATTCCCGAAAATCTAGATTATACCGAAGTATTTAATGATATTTTTACTAAATATACAACTAAAGTTGAATTAGAACAGGTAAAGACTACTAATATGGGTAGTATGTTTGATATAACTTATCGTGTTAGTTTAAATGAAAATATTAATGAGAAAAAATTTATTGATGAATTAAGAATAAAAAATGGTAACTTAAAAATTATTTTAACTCATCCATTAGAAGAAAGTGATTTATAAAAAGATTATGAAAAATAAAAAAGAATTAATAATATATATAATTTTAGTTATATTAATATTACTAACAATTGTATATTTAATTATAAATAAAACTAATAAGGAAAAGAATAATGATATCGCGATAGATAAAATAACTGATATTGATACAACTGTAGATTTAGATAACAGTGATGAAACTATTAACTGGGATAACTATCAAACTAAAGATTTAACTTTAACAGATAGTATTACCATAACTACTGGTGGTATTTATAATTTATCTGGTACTATTACTGATGGTATGATTACTTTAGATACTAATGATTATGTAAAACTTGTTTTAAATAATGTAAGTATTACTAATTCTAGTGGTCCAGCTATCTATGCTAAAAAGGCTAAAACAGTATTAATCTACTTAAGTGATAATTCTAATAATTATTTAGAGGATAGTTCTAGTTACTCAAATTATGAAGAAGATATTAATGCTACTATTTATAGTAAAGATGATTTAGTATTTGATGGTACTGGTTCATTAACTGTTAAAGCTAACTATCAAGATGGTATTGTATCTAAAGATGATTTAAAAATAATAAATGGTAATTATACTATTTCATCAGCTGATGATGGTATTAGAGGAAAAGATTCTGTTTATATTATAGATGGTAATTTTGATATAACTTCTCTAGGAGATGGTATCAAATCAACTAATACTGAAGATAAAGATAAAGGTTATATTTTAATTGAAAATGGTACTTTCAATATTGATGCTACTTTAGATGGTATTCAAGCAGAAACTAAACTAATTATAAAAAATGGTAATTTTACTATTAAAACTGGAAATGGAAGTACTAATAGTAGTAAATCAAATTCTAATTGGGGAAATTGGGGAAGTAAAAATACTACTGATACTAAAAGTGCTAAAGGATTAAAAGCTGGTAGTAATATAGTTATAGAGGATGGAACTTTTGATTTAGATACTTCAGATGACGCAATTCATTCTAATAATTATATTGGTATTATAGCTGGTAGTTATACTATTTCATCAGGTGATGATGGTATTCATGCTGATACAGAAATTATTATTGATAATGGTAATATTGATATTAAGGAAAGTTATGAAGGAATAGAAGCTGCTAAAATAACTATTAATAATGGTGATATTAAGGTAGTAGCTAGTGATGATGGTATTAATGTAGCAGGGGGTAGTGATTCATCAAGTATGAATAGACCTGGTGCTAATAATTATACTAATAATACTACTAATAATACTACTAATATTTTAACTGTCAATGATGGAAATATTTATGTTAATGCTGGTGGTGATGGTATTGATATTAATGGTAGTGGATACATATATGGAGGTACTATTATAGTAGATGGACCAACTAGTAATGGTGATGGTGCCTTAGATTATGATGGAGAATTAGTAGTAAATGGTGGTTCTTTAATAGCAGCAGGTTCTAGTGGTATGGTACAGGGTATTAGTTCTAATTCAACTCAATATAATGCTACTATTATTTTTACTAATAGTTATACAGGTAAGAAAATAGCTATTACTGATGAAAATGAAAATACTATACTTGAATATACTCCTACTAAAACATATCAAGCTGTTACTGTATCATCAAGTAAGCTAAAGAAGGGTGCAACTTATACTATTAAGATTGATAATGAAACCTATACAAGTTTTACCGTATCATCAATTTCAACTAATGTAAGAAGTAGTAACAGAATGAATAATGGTGGAAATATGCCTGGTAATGGAGGGCCAAATAAAGGAAATCCTAATGGAGAGCCACCAGAACGTAAATAAGTGTAAAGGTACTAATTTAGGTATATCTATTTATAAAAACTTATAGTATAATCAACTTAGAAAATAGAAAAAGGAAGGTATTAATATGGAAGAAAAAGAAGTAGTAAAAACAGAAACTGAAGAAAATAATGCTTTAGATGACAAAGGATTTTCAGTTATGTATAATCTTACCATGGTAAGCGCAATAGCTACTGTGGCTATGTTTGTAGTTGGAACAGCTCTTTATCTAACTATTGCAGGATAAGTTAATACCGCCTGGTATAGAGAATCAGTTTTACTGGTTCTTTTTTATATTGCTAAATAGTAATAAAAATTGTATACTATAAGTGTAATAATAGAATACTCAGGTTGTATGGAGGACTAAAATGAAAAATAGAGGAAAACAAATAATAGTAACAGTATTAGCTATAGTAAGTTTAATAGTAATAACAGTAGGAGT
>CAKPDJ010000007.1 GCA_934148875.1 uncultured Bacilli bacterium | reverse complement strand
AATATTAGGTGCATAATGTAAAGCAAGATTTTTAGTAAGTGAAATCACACCAGCCTTAGATGCATCATAATCTAAGCTCTCAGGATAAACAGTATCAATACCATTAGTAGAAGAAACATTAATAATATTACCACTACCATTTGCTAACATATATTTACCAACATACTTGCTAACCATAAAAGTACCAATTAAATTAACCTTTAAAGTTTCCATAAAATTATCATAAGTTTTATCATCAAAAGTAGTATCAATAGCTATTCCGGCATTATTAACTAAACAATCAATATGTCCAAACTCCTGAATAACTTCTGTTACCATTTTTTCTACTTCACTTTCATTAGAAACAGAAGCCTTAACTACCAAAGCACGAACATTATACTGTTTTTCCACAAATTCTTTTAATTCATTAGCTTCTACTCCACTATGACAGTAATTAATAACCACATCATATCCATTCTTAGCAAATTCTATAATAGTACTTCTTCCAATTCCTCTAGCTCCACCTGTAACCAAAACTACATTTCTATTAGATTCCATATAATCCTCTCCTTTTCAATAAGCCTTTAATTAAAACCTCCTTAGTAGTAAAATAAGTTATAGACAAATATAATCTTTGACTAAAATTTAAAGTATACTTAGATAAATAAATTTTATTTAAAGAAAATTTAACCTTTCTCGTTTTTCTTATATATCCACAAATAAATAACTTACAAGCAACATTTCTAATACTACATCCTTTATCAGTTAAATATTTACAGTTTTCATGTCGTGTTGTACTGTAACAGCATCCATTAGGATATATAGGAACATCCTTTTTACACACACATCTTCTTTTCTCACATATGCCATCTTTAAACTTACATAAATTATACTCATGGCATTTATTATCCAAATAATCACATAACTCATCATAAAGTCTAGAATATTTTTCATTACGGTCTGTTATTTCCAATATTTCCGTTATTTTTTTAATTTTTGATTCTTTTTCTTTTTCAGTTATTGGTTCATTTTCAATAAATTTAATTGTTTTTCTCAATATTCTTTTTTCTTTTCTTTTCATAAAAAATACCTCTACATCTTTTACCTATTATATCATACTTTAATACTTTTAAACATAAGAAAAAGTGTTCCCATAAAGAAACACTTTGATTAATGATTTTCCAAATAATTAGCCATATTTTTAGCCCAAAGTGGATAATAAAATCCCTTAGGATGAACACCATCAGTAGAAAATGGATTCGCATTATATTCCAAATAAACACTGTTCTCTAAAAAAGGAATACCTTCACTATCTGCAAGTTGTTTAAGTCTAGTATTAAATAATTCTTGGTATGAAAAAGCATTATTACGTTTAATTGCTTCATCACTAACTGGAAGTATTGAATTAATAATTATTTGTGTATCAGGTAAAACACTCCTTATATAACTAAGTGTATTTTTAAAATGATTAATAAAAGGATCTACTCTACCAACCCAAAGTTCCAAATCATTAGAACCATAAGTTAAAAATAAATACTTAGGTTGAAGTGAAGTAATTTTAGGCATATCCGTTTTCATATTATCAATTCGTCTACCTCTATACCAAACAACATTACTATCTGGTAATACCCCATAAGCAACTAGTCCTTCTGCCATAGAATCTCCTGCTACTACCGCCTTTTTCTCTTCAAAAATACGAGTTATTTCTGTTTTTGATACTGATGGCATTGGTTTAGGTGAAGATGTAGGTTTTGGTTTAGATGATGGAGTTGGACTTGGTGACGGACTAGGCGTTGGACTTGGTGATGGAGTAACACTTGATGATGGAGTTGGTGTTGGAGTAACACTAGGTGTTGGCGTTTGACTAGAAACTGGTGTAGTATTATCAGATTTATTACTATCATTATTTCTATGAGAATTTAAAGGTAACATTAAAAATACCATAATTATGATTATAATTAGACAGATAACTGATAGTCCTATCATTAAATATATATTTTTTTTATTAGATAAACTTTTTATAGACTTTTTCATATATCTCACCATACTTAGTATATTCCATTTTAATAAAAAAATAGAAGAATAATTATTAAACATTCCCCTATTTGACATCAATTTACTATTATTTTAAGTTTAAGAAATTATCACGAATAGTTGTAGCATATTTGTTATCCATTATTAAGATAACTAAATCTCCTTTACTCTCAACTAAAACATTCTTCTCATCTACTCCAACACATACCCATTTTCTAGGATCAATTTTCTCTTTTATCTCTTTCTTGATATTGTCAACATCTTTAACACTATTAGCTCTAACTAATACTACTGAGTGAGCAACAGAAGACATAAGTGGTTCAGATGCTAAAGCCTCTTTATAAGTAATATCACTACTTCCTAAATAATACTCCTGATTATCTTTATTTACTTTTTCATTTATTAACTCTGGTAATTCATCTTCAGGAATATTTTTATAAACCTCTTTCATAATATCACTTAGTGAGCCAGAAATATTCTCACTCTGTTTTTGACATCCTGCAAAACATAAAACTAAACTTAATATTAATAATCCATAACCTATTTTTTTCATCTAAATCTCTCCTCGTATAATAGTTTTTGTAAGTGATATTTTACTTACATTTAACTATTTTTTATTTATTATTTATTTTAAAGTAAAACTATTATTAATAATTGGTACACTATATAAAAACAAAATATCATCTGCTTCATCAAATGAAACTTCATCAATACTACCAAGTAATTTACTATTAATATAACGTAAATCAATAAGTGTTATCTTACTGTAATTATCAATTAATAATGGTGAAATACTACTTCCAAAAGAATCTCTAAATATAATTAATTCTCTATCATTACTACAATTATCATTATTAATAACTAATAACGGTGTAGCACCAGATAAATAAACATCATAACTATCTACATTCTTTAAATATTCTTCTGTATACACTTTTTGTGTTATCTTTTTCTCATAATTATAAACTGTAGCTTTATCAATATTATCATTAGTTAAATAAACTAACGTATCAGCTGATACTGCTGATGAAATTCTTCCATATAAAGCTCCATAAAATGAATTATATTCATGTCTACTACTAGGAAATATAGTATTATCTAAATTCATTTCATTTTGTAGTATTCTTACTACTGGTTCTAATTTATCCTGCTTCCAGTGAATATCAGTACGATAATATGAATCTAAACTTAAAGTATCTTTTAAATCAATAAATTTAATATTATTAGATAAATTTTCTTTTAATAAATTTTCTAACTTTTCATAATCAATTTTTGGTATTGAGTTATCATTCAAATAATAATTTTTATCTGGTATCATTCCAAAATAGATATTTTGATTAGTCAAATATTCATTATCAATATAATTAACTCTATCTATTAAATGATTAACTGATTTTGTATTTAGAACGGTATCTAATTGAAACAAGTAATTATTTTGAACAAACACCTGATGTTCTATTTTTTTATTAAATAGACGAACTGACACAATTCCTTTTACCTTCCTAAACCAGTCTCTAAATGGAAACTGATCTAAGAAATAATCATCTAAATCATCAAAGAAAGTACTATCTTCATCAAGTACTGTGTTCCAATCAGTTGGTAATTTAGCTAGTTTTCTTCTTTCTTGATAAGATATATCTTTATCTTTAATAAATATTCCAAGTATCATAAATAGTATTAAACAAACTACAAACGAAAATGTAATTATTTTATCTTTCATGTTACCCTCCCTAAAAACGAAAATATAAGAATGGATTAAAAGATTCATCAACAATAAATGCTGTACATAATAGTAATAATCCAATATAAATAACTGGTTCAATTACTGATATTATAGTATTACCAATCTTACATTCTTTCATTCTTAACACCAAGTATTTACATAAAGGAGTTGAAAATAAAATACTAATTATTAATATAACGATATAATTTTTTAAATAATACATTGTTTCAATATTAGTAAATTTTAAATTATTAAATCCAAACATTGAACTTATGAATGTTCCTATTCCTGATAAAGTAGTTTGATTAAAAATAACGAAACTAATAACAGCTAATAAATCAGTCCAAATAATACCAAGCACTTTATGTTTATTAAAAAACTTATACAAAAACATCTTTTCTAGTATTAGAAAAACAGCGAAATAAACACCCCATAATACAAAATTCCAACTAGCTCCATGCCAAAGTCCAGTTACCATCCAAACTATGAATATATTTAGGTATCTTCTAAAAGTTCCTACTCTACTTCCCCCAAGTGGAATATAAATATAATCTTTAAACCAACTTGATAAAGATATATGCCAACGATGCCAAAACTCTGTAACACTACTAGCTATAAATGGATAGTTAAAGTTTTCCAAGAAATGAAAACCAAACATAAGTCCTAAACCAATAGCCATATCACTATATCCAGAAAAATCTAAATATATCTGTAAAGTATCAGCTATTGCCTTTAACCAATAGGCTAAAACACTCTTAGTTTGCATTGAAAATAATATACTCGAAAATTCACCTAATACATTAGCAAGTAATACTTTTTTAGAAAGCCCAAAGATAAATTTCCTAACTCCATTACTAAAATTAGTATAATTAGTCTTACGATCTTTCATCTCTTCTGCTACTGTTTCATAACGAACTATTGGTCCCGCAATTAATTGTGGAAAAAGTGATAAGTAAGTAGCAAAATCTAAAACACTGTTAGCACTTGTTACCTTACCTCTATATATATCGATAACATAACTACTAGCCTGGAAAGTAAAGAAACTAATACCAATTGGCATAACTATATTAAGTGGATTAATATTGGTTGCAAAAATATTATTAATATTATCTATAAAGAAATTAAAGTATTTAAAATAAAATAATAATCCAAAATTAATAACTATACTACTTATAAAAACCATTTTCTTAATATTTTTATTAGTTAACTTTTCTATTAACCTACCAATATAATAGTTAAAAATAATAGAAAATATTAATACTAAAATATATCTAGGTTCTCCATAAAAATAGAAAAATAAACTACCAATTAATAAAACCAAATTTCTAAGTTTTTGTGGAGCTAAGAAATATAAAATTAAGACAACTGGTAAAAAATAATATAAAAATGAAACACTCGAAAAAACCATAAATATCTCCTATATTATATCTATTCGTTAATTAGTATACCATATATTTCCAATTTAATAAATAAAAGTAAGACTACTTACTAGCCTTACCAATATAAATTATATTAAATTATTTGTGTTAGTTGATTTTTCCCAAGTCCAATTCTTAACATCAGGCATATCATCACCATATTCATGGATATATTCTTTATGTTCAATTAATTTATCTTTACACCATTGATTAAGAATAGCGCTTCTATTACCAAGTTGAGGTAAATATTTTAAAGCATCCATTACTAAGTGATAACGATCAAGTTCATTTTGAACACGCATATCGAATGGTGTCGTAATAGTTCCTTCTTCTTTATAACCATGAACATGTAATTCTTTGTTAGTACGTTTATATGTAAGTTGATGTATTAACGAAGCATAACCATGGAAAGCAAATATAATAGGCTTATCTTTAGTAAATAATAAATCATAATCTTCATCTTTTAAACCATGTGGATGTTCCAAATTAGATTGTAATCTCATTAAATCAACTACATTAACTACTCTGATTTTCAACTCTGGAAAACTATTACGAAGTATTGATACTGCTGCAAGTGTTTCAAGAGTTGGAGTATCACCACAACATGCCATTACGATATCTGTTTCACTATTTTGATCATTACTTGCCCAATCCCAAATACCAATTCCTTGTGTACAATGTTTAACTGCTTGTTCCATTGTTAACCACTGAGGTCTAGGATGTTTACTAGCTACTATTACGTTTATATAATTTTTTGTTTTAATACAGTGATCAAAGCATGATAATAAACAGTTTGCATCAGGTGGTAAGTACATTCTAACTATATCAGCTTTTTTCGTTACTAAATGTGACAAAAAGCCTGGGTCTTGGTGCGTATAACCATTATGGTCTTGCTGCCAAATATGACTAGATAAAATATAGTTAAGTGAAGCTATCGGTCTACGCCAAGGAAGTTCACTAGTAACTTTTAACCATTTTGCATGTTGACTTGCCATTGAATCAATTATTCTAGCAAATGCTTCATATGTATGAAAGAAACCATGTCTACCTGTTAATAAATATCCTTCTAACCATCCCTCGCAAGCATGTTCTGACAAATAAGAATCAAGTACTCTTCCTTCATTAGCTAAAAATTCATCACTATTATAAGTGGTAGCATTAAATTGACGATTAGTTTTCTCAAAAATATAATTAAGACGATTAGATAAAGCTTCATCAGGTCCAAATATTCTAAAGTTCTTTTTGTCTTCATTAAGTGCTACTACATCACGAATATATCTTCCTAGTTCTTTCATATCTTGTGCCATTACTTCACCTGGCATCGTAACATCAACACCATATTCTCTAAAATCAGGTGTACGTAATTCTTCAAGTAACATTCCACCATTAGCATGAGGATTAGAACCCATTCTTCTATTTCCAATTGGTGTCAGTGCTTTTAACTCAGGTAGTAAAGTACCATTTTCATCAAATAATTCTTCTGGATGATAACTTCTTAACCAATTTTCTAATAATACTACATTTTCAGGAGAATTTTCAGAAATAACGATAGGAACTTGATGTGACCTAAAAGAATTTTCTACTGGTTTACCATCTACCTCTTTAGGTCCTGTCCAACCTTTTGGTGTTTTTAAAATAATCATAGGCCAAATAGGTCTAGTAGTAATACCATTAGTTCTAGCATCAGTTTGTATCTTTTTAATTTTCTCAACAACTCTATCTAAAGTATAAGCCATTTTCTGATGCATAATTTTTGGATCATTACCACTAACTATGATAGGATCATATCCACATCCCTTAAAGAACTCTATCAATTCCTCTTCGCTAATTCTCGCAAAAATAGTAGGATTAGCTATTTTATAACCGTTTAAATGTAAAATAGGAATTATAGCGCCATCTGTTTTTGGATTTAAGAATTTATTATAATGCCAACTAGTAGCAAGTGGTCCTGTTTCAGCTTCACCATCACCTACTACACAAGTAGCTATTAAGTCAGGATTATCTAAAATGGCTCCAAAAGCGTGTGCTAAACTATATCCTAATTCTCCGCCTTCATGAATAGAACCAGGTGTTTCAGGTGCCACATGGCTAGATACCCCTCCTGGAAAAGAAAACTGTTTAAATAGTTTTTGCATTCCTTCAATATCTTCAGTAATATTAGGATAAACTTCACTATAACTACCTTCCAAGTAAGTATTAGCTATCATAAAGTTACCACCATGTCCTGGTCCTGATAAATAAATCATATCTAAATCATACTTTTTAATAATACGATTCAAATGTGTATAAATAAAATTCTGTCCTGGTACAGTTCCCCAATGACCAACAATATTCTTTTTAATATCACTAAACTTTAGTGGTTCTCTTAAAAGAGGATTATTTCTTAAATATAATTGTCCAACTGATAAATAATTAGCTGCTCTAAAATACTTATCAATATTTTCTAATTCTATATCAGATAATACATTATCAGATAATACATTTTGATATTCTTCCATTTCTATTCTCCTTTACTGTATTCATTATATAATAACTTAAAGAAAAGTACAATTAATAGAATATTTTAAATGTAAAATTTTGAAAATTTATAGTAAATGAAATATTTAGGTTTATATTAATCAAATTATACAAGATCCTAAAACCCAGATTTTTATAATATGCTTTTACAACAAGTCTTACATCACACAAATTATACAGAATCCTAAAACTGCACCAATAGTAGCCCTTTTCAACATAGAGTTTTACATCACTCAAATTATACAGGATCCTAAAATCCATTTTTACCAGTTGTAATAGTTCCAACTGTTTTACATCATTCAAATTATACAGGATCCTAAAACATTCCTTCTAATGGTCTTTCTTCATATACAGTTTTACATCACTCAAATTATACAGAATCCTAAAAATTATTATCTTCACTTCGTCTAATAAATCTGGTTTTACATCACTCGAATTATACAAGATCCTAAAACAATAGATAGATGCACTGCAAAGGTTTATCGGTTTTACATCACTCAAATTATACAGAATCCTAAGACGCATATTGTTTAGCAGTAGCATTAGCTTCAGTTTTACATCACTCAAATTATACAGGATCCTAAAACAGTAAAGCTGAGGATTGGCTAACTGAAGAAGTTTTACATCACTCAAATTATACAGGATCCTAAAACAATATAGCTAGTGGTAGCTTAAATATTGCTGTTTTACATCACTCAAATTATACAGGATCCTAAAACTAAAGACAATCTTGATAAGATACATCACCAGTTTTACATCACTCAAATTATACAGGATCCTAAAACTACAGACTTATCTTTAACTGAAAAATATTCGTTTTACATCACTCAAATTATACAGGATCCTAAAACTGGTAGATTAATTACAGAAATGGGATTAAGTTTTACATCACTCAAATTATACAGGATCCTAAAACTAAAGTCTAAGTGCAAATAGTTCAGTTGAAGTTTTACATCACTCAAATTATACAGGATCCTAAAACCACAGATGTATCTCTACCTGAAAAATATTCGTTTTACATCACTCAAATTATACAGGATCCTAAAACGTAAAGCAGTCTCTATAATAGTCTGTACCGTTTTACATCACTCAAATTATACAGGATCCTAAAACTCTATCGCTTATTATTTTCTAGTACAGGTGTTTTACATCACTCAAATTATACAGGATCCTAAAACGAGATAGTTATGATAGTTTATATCAGCCTAGTTTTACATCACTCAAATTATACAGGATCCTAAAACGGAACATTAGCAGTAACAAATAAATAATCAGTTTTACATCACTCAAATTATACAGGATCCTAAAACCAGTTTCTGTGATAATTTCTTCCCAATTACGTTTTACATCACTCAAATTATACAGGATCCTAAAACATTATACGAAGTTAATAAAATATTGCAATAGTTTTACATCACTCAAATTATACAGGATCCTAAAACAGTTTAACTTATACTGAAATTTCTAAATTAGTTTTACATCACTCAAATTATACAGGATCCTAAAACGTATCGGAATTATTATAAGAAAAATAAGAAGTTTTACATCACTCAAATTATACAGGATCCTAAAACATCGATGAATATATGTTCACTAAAGAGTTGTTTTACATCACTCAAATTATACAGGATCCTAAAACTTCATACCAATATAAATTTTGCAAAAAATCGTTTTACATCACTCAAATTATACAGGATCCTAAAACCTATAGATATTATATCATGACTAATTATAAATTAGTTAGAAAAGATTTAATATTATTATCAATTAAAGAAGAATCATAGGTAATTAGTTGATTAAAACCAAATAAACTTTTAATAATACTAACCATAATAATTTCATTTTGTTCTATTAATTCTAATGTTTCAAAACCAAGATAATATTTAAAGTACCTTCCTAAATAAAAACATATCATTTCACTTGTATAGTGTATAGGCCACAATAATTCAACCTGCTGTTGTATAATATCTAAATAGAACTCTGATATCTGATTAGTAGACAATAAATTATATTTAGATATATCTAACTTTTTATTAATATCAAAGCTATAACAACATTCATATTTAAAAAAATCCATATTTAATATACTTGAATCATAAAAAACAATATACTTTTTATTATTATCACTACTACTTAATATTTTTAATAATAATTTATTTATAATTTGTAAAAGTGATGCAATATCTTTAACATCTACAGAAACTTGTAGTAATGATTGAATCAACTTAAGATTATTATCCTCTACCTGATAATTAATATCTAAATCATCAATAACATTCTTTACTAAAATAGATACTTGATTATAAAATTCATTGTCAATCTCCAATATTTTTTCTAATAATTCTCTATTAACATAATCAAATAATAAATTCCCTTTTTTGTATTGTACCATAGTTAGTATTTCTTCTAAATCTATTAAATTTATCAAAATAAAATCCTTACCTGTAATCAATTTATCATCTAACAAACCAACTAAATTATCATGCTTTTCTCTTATTAACTGATAAAATTTTAAATATAAGTTTCTATACCCTAATTCATTTTCTACTAATACATGATTATCTTTCCTGATTCTCAAAAACAATTCATCATACTCATTTTTTATTTTTAATTTAATCATCAACATCACCAAATATTACCATTTCTTTACCACCTACTAACATATCAAATTTATTTTTCTCTCCTGTTAAATAAATCATGTCTTGGTATTGTTTCTCCGTAACTTTTAAAATTATAACATTTCCCTTATTAGGAATAATTCTATTTAATTTATTAGATAATTGTTTAAATGATGAATCATTTTGAATCACTTTAGTATATACAGAAAATTGAAGCATATAAAAGCCAAAAGTTATTAAATTTTTATGAAATTTTGCATATATCTTTCTGTCCTCTTCTTGAACTACCGGTAAATCATAAATTAAAATTATTCGCATTTGTTTATAATAATTTATATAATCCATATTAACGATGGAAACTTTATTTTTTGTATATCACCAGTTTCCAAGAAATTTAATAAATTTTGCACATAAAATTGAATTACAATATGAATTTTATATTCACGGCCTTCATACATAATTTTTTGATTTAAAATATTTACTAACTGTCTTTTAATGTTTGGAGTTAGATAATCACTCTCCGACTTCATTAAAATATCATACACAAAATAATCTACTATAGGTCTAAAAGGTTCAATAAAATCATCAGCTAAGTTAAAGAAATTATATTCACTCTTATGACAAATTCCTAATGATGGGAGGTATCCACTAGCTACAATTTCTTGACTTAATTTAGAACGAATTATTTGATAAGTATAGTTTAATGAAAAATTGATAATGTCTCCACTAAATCTTTTAAATTGATTACCAAATAAAGCTTTAAAATATACCCTACTAACAATACCTTCACGATTAGTAGAATCACCAGTTGATACTGTCGATAACAGTCTTTCTAATATTTCTATTTTGTCAATTTTATTCAGTAATTTTAAAGTATCTATTTGAGAATTAATCTTCTTTTCTACTATTCTAGTCCATAAAAATTCTTTTCCATTTTCATCCCAAGCAATTTGTTTCTCTATTTTTTTTACTGCCCTACTATGATTATATAAAGTAGTTAAAGTGCCAACCGGCATATGTGACTCGTCAGTAAAAATTACACTAATACCCTTTTTACACAATTCCATTAATAATCGAAGTGAAACATTGCATCTCGGATCATCAATAATTAATGTACTAATTTCATCTAATGAAATCCAATAATCTTCTTCTTCAAAACGAACAACAATATTATTTAAATCTAAACTAACCTTTACTGCCTTTTCTATTAAAACATTTCTAAATGCCAAATCATAATATAAAAAAGAGAAGCTGGTTAAGCTTCTCCATGGATTCCTCATTAAAGAGTTATAATAGGAAACCCTGTATAATTTGAGTAGTGTAAAACCACTACATTTTTAATATACAATCCTTAACACTAAAAGTCAACCTTTTTTTCCTATTTCCTAATACATCAATATCAAAAACAGAAAAAGACAAATCACTAGTAGTAAAATAAATGCCATTTTTTAAAACTATTCTATTATTTGTTTTATGAAATCCTTGATATTCTCCCTTAATAATATTACCATTCTTTTTTTCAATTTCCAAATAATTACCATTATACAAATTAGCTATATGCTTAACATTTTTATTTTGAATATACTTTTCATATAATGTTTTGTAAAAGAAATCATTTTCTTTTAATTTACCATTATTTAAATCAATAGATATACAGAAAATTGGTAAAAAAACAAATTTATTTTCATCTAAATCAACAAATACCTGAGTACAATATTGAGCTAAAGAATCATATGCTAGTAATGTACTTTCTTTTTTATGAATACTTCCTTTTTGAATTAAATATGGTGTTGTGATAGTAGTATAGTAACGAAGTTTTACTACTAACGGACCATTACCTTTCTTACTTGGTACATGAATACCATGTTTTAAATAATCAAATTCTTCATCAGAATCCAAGTTATGATTTTCTCTACAGTACAAAACAAATGGATTATCCTTACCAACTCTAGTTTTATAAATATCTCTTAAATAATTGAACAAATCCAAATCATTATCTTGACATAATAACGTGATATTAGAATCATTTTCATCAAATAACTTGTCAAACTGTTTAACAGTATCTTTTTTAGAAAAGTCAACTTTATAAATATTATCTACTTGATCAATACGATAAAAATTATCTTCTTTTTTAAATACTTTATAAATGTTTGAATTAGCCAACTTTCTTTGAGGATTTTTTTGAATCTGTGAAGATATTTTTATTTTTTCATCACTATCAATTTCTTTTAGTTGTTCTTTATAATTAGCTAAATTAAAGTGATAAAGATAGTTTTCAATATCAGAAAAAATATTTTTGTAAAGTATCCAAAACTTAGGATTATTTTGAGAATCAATTAATATTTTTCCTAGTTTCGTAGTAGCAATAAGAGCAACAATACTAGCATCCACTGCATGATGATATTTACCATCATCTCTATCTTTATCTAAATTCTGCTGTTTTCTTATATTACTAGTTAATTGTCCTGGTGTTGATAACGTTAATACTTGTGTATTATTATAATTTAATTTCAAATAATTATTAAACAAATGAATCTGTTCTACTAAAGCACTAGTAGCATAGGCTGTATCTCTTAAATTACGATTAAAAAATCTAGTTTTATATTTATCAATATCTCCCTCAAATAAAAAATTTTCTCTTTTAAAATCTGAAATATGCTGTAAAGATTGAATTCTTTTTTTATAGGAATCATAATTACCTAATGGCATTAAATATTGATAAGGCGTTCTATTACCCTTTTCCTTATTACAATTAGGACAAGCTAAAGTTTTGTTATTATAAGAATTATCAAAACTTTTACTTTTAGGCAAAATATGTTCTATTTCTATACGATTATTCATAACATCATCTAAATTAATAGGATGGTTACAATATGGACATTGTCCATTAATTTCATGAAATAACATAACTTTTTCTATATTTACTTCAGTTACATTTTCATCACCATATAAACAACTAATTTCTTGTTTAGCCTCTGTTCGCAATTTTTCCTGTTTTTGTTGCATACGATTCAATTCTGCTCTTTTATCCTTACCATTCATTTCTTTTGTAGATTCTACTACTATTACTGTGGGTAATTCTTTTTTTTCATCTATAATAGCATTAATAATCCTAATAGCTTGTCTTAATGTCTTCTTTACTTGAGGAGAAGCAATTAAATCATCAACAAATTTACTATTCATATGAGGCATATCTTCACAACCATCAGAGTAATTTTTAGAAAAATATTCCCTAGCCTCTTTATCATAATCAAATTTCTTACGAACTTGCATAAAATTCATTTGATAACTTAACATATCATGAATAGCTCTTTTTAAAGCTTTTTCTGATAAAGAATGATAGTTGAGAATTCCCTCTTTGTTTAATTTATCATAAATTTGTTTTAAACATTCTTTTTCTTTCTCAGAAAAGTGGTATTCAATTTTATCATCAAAATCAATCATTTTAATAATTTCTATAATACCAGGAGCTACTGTTAAATAATAAATAATTCTATTATATTCATCTATATTTTCTAACCATTCTGTTTTAAGATTATTATCTTCTAATGATTTTAAAATAATACGATAAGATTTCATAGTAGAAAATTCTGGTTCACCTTTTCTATTCACACGATAATTATCAATATCTTCAATACTAATTCCAAATAGTTTCTTTAACATATTTTTAACAACTACTTTTGAATTCGAAATACAATATTCAAAAATCATATTCAAACTATCTTGAGTAAATTTATATTTCTTAGTATCAATATCTAAATAAACGCTATCTTGGGAAAGCAATTTTTCAGGTTTTGAAATAGACATATTAATAAAATCATTTAATAAATCAAACTGTTCAGCATAAAAATTAGCCTTAGGCACACATTTTTCTCCAATAACTATCTTACATTTTCCAATTAAATCTTCAAATAGATACTTTTCATAATTAGGATTCTTTTCCTTATTACGTAGATACTCTTCTACTTGTTCTGGTGTTTGAAATCTCCCATATCGGGTTAATTGCTGTATAGAACCTGGTCCTTCCCAAAATTTTCTTTTTCTGTTAAAAATCATTAACATTTCTTGATTGATATTTCTTAATTCTGAATAATATATACTCTGTTTTTCTAATAAAATTTTAAGTTCTTTTTCTAAATCTTCATTCTTTACCGTACAATTTAAAGCCCTATATTTTCCGATTTTTTGGTATAAATCATAATAATATTCACATGGCAACTTACCATTTAAATCAACAAAATTAACTTCTTCATTACTAAATGGAATATAACCACGATGACTAACCAAATAACATATAATATTAACAATATCTTGTTTCTCTATTTTTTGACGAATTCCTAAATATCTTTTTTCTATTAACTTTGTATCAATTGTTTGACTATTAGGAAACTGAATGCTCTGAAACAATTTTAAAACATCCTGAACACGATTATCTTTTCTCTTTAATCTTCTTCTTCCGTTTCTGATATTTCTTCTTTCACTAGCATCATTACTCGCTGAAAATAATCTCACTCCACATTTTTCAATCTTTTTAGTATTACTATCAATAATAGACCACCCAACATTATTAATTCCTAAATCAAGTCCAATAATATAATCTTTATTCATTTTTACCTCCAAAAAAAGCGCAGTACTGACTATTAAATAGACCTGTACTAGCGCCTTGTAACTTTATTATACTATAAATTATCATTTAGTAAACAATAACCATTATTATCATGAAAACAATAAATAAAAACTTTTATCATAGAATTTTTTCAAAAAAAGAAATACTCACGTATTTCATCTATCATAATCTTTATTTATTTTTAATATTTACTAGATGGATTATAGATATCTTGTCCTAGATTATTTTTTTTATTTATATCATCAATTTGAGTATTATATATATTTAATTCGTGTTGACTACTATAATAATCATTTGCCAAATTTCCTCCTATTCTATTAATAGAATAATCCATAAAATAGTTATTAGGATCTTTTTCATCAATTACTAAATCTATCATACCATTATCATTTGTTTTTCTGTCATATCTATAATCACCATACAAAGTAATGATAGTTCCAGATGGTAAAGGATAATTAACAACTGGTCTCAAAACAGGAACATTATTTATCACCATTTTTGTTTCTTCTAATCGATATGGTAAATTTTTTACAAGTTTTCCCTTTTCATTTAATATCTTAATTTTTTTCACCCTTTTATTAATCTTATGAAAATTTACAATAGAAACCACAATACAAATAATTGAAACTATAAAAAATGGTATCATCAATTTATTCCCATTTTTTGAATAATTACTCATACAATTACTAGGATTAGCCTTTTCATAATAGACGGTATCATTTTTGGTACTGGGAATTGCGCTGGAAGAACTAGTAGAAGAACAGCTATATTCTTGATTATCTACTACATAATAATATATTGGTGAATACATCGTTACCCCATCATCATTTTCATAAGAAGTTATTTCTATCCTTGTTGACATAGTAGAAGAATCAAGAGTTTGTTCCTTTTGATTAGTAGTATAAGCATAATAAGCAACAAAAGCAAAACAGATAAAACCAACAAATAAGAAAACAAAATAAATATTTTTCCCTTTTCTTACATTTTGAGTACTAATATCATACATAATTATACTCCCATACTCATAGTTTCAGGAAGTGTCGAACCACCATCAATTACTATTCCCTGACCCGTAATATAACTTGATTCATTACTAGCTAAAAATGCAGCCAATTCACCAAGTTCTTCTATTGTTCCTAATCTTCTCATAGGAATACCTCTAGCTATTCCATTAACTACCTCGCTAGGATTATCAGGATTAGTCTCCTTACTCATTCCCTCAACCATTGGTGTCATAATATATCCTGGCATAATAGCATTAACACGAATATTATCATCTACTAACTCCATAGCTAGTGATTTAGTAAAACCAAGAAGTGCTGCTTTAGTAGTAGCATAAGCAACTTCCCCACTATCTGCAACAAGTGGTCCTGTCACACTAGATAAATTAATAATACTAGAACTATCATTTTTCTTCATATAAGGAACTACAGCTTTACTAACATTCCAAGTACCTTTAATATTAATATCAAAATGATAATCTCTTAATGAATCATCCATCTTTTCAAAAGTTTCTAACTTACATACTCCTGCATTATTAACAAGAATATCGATATGACCATGTTTCTCCATAACTGCATCAACACAAGCTTTAACCATACTATTATCTCTAATATCAACTTTATATCCTGAAATAGTAGCATTAGGAAACTCACTTCTTAATTCTTTCAGTGTTTCCTTTATCTTATCCGCATAATCAAAAATAATAACACTACAACCATATTTAAGAAATACTTTAGTAATACCTAAACCATTTCCCATAGCTCCACCGGTAACTATAGCTAATTTGTTTTCTAATTTATTCATAATCTTCTCCTTATTATAAGAAGATTATATCACTTAAAATTATCTTTTCATAGTATAAACATTTACTAAACAGTCATCACTTCTAGAAGGAATTGATCTATCATAAGTAAAATTAGCATTAATTGCACATTTAGCACTACCTTTATTTATTTGTTTAATATATAATTCAATAGCACTAACATTTTTCATATTTTCAAATATATATTTTGAGCTTTCTGTTAATATTTGCGTACCATAATGCATTCTCCTAAAATCAGGATGAACACCATAATGTAAATTCATAATACCATCATTATCCAAAGAAGCACATCTAATAAAACCAATCAATTTTCTATCATCAGCCATAATATATGCTGGACCCACTAAAAGTCTATCAGTTCCCTCAGAATCCTCAATCCATTCATCCATCACACTTGAAACAAAGTGACACACCAATGGATCACTAGTAATTTCTTTAACAAAACGTATCTTTCTTTTGTCAGTAGAACAGTAATCAGTAATAGTTAAATTTTTAATTTTAGCTTTCATGATTAAAATCACCTCTAGAACGTCTATAGATATAATAGTATTCATCATTATTTTCACCAATACATTTATATTTAGCCTTTTTAGCACAACCTATACTAGCATCATTATCCTTACGAATATGTAAATCTATACTATTAATACCATTAAAATTAAATAAATAATTAGAGCATTCTTCTAATATTTGTTGACCATAACCTTTTCTATTAACATCTGAATACCCTAAAAATCCCAATCTCCTATATTCAGGATGAACAGCATATCTTAATTCAACTATGCCATCTTTTTCAGAAATTTCTTTTGTATAAATATAACCAACTAATGTTTCATGATCTTGAATTATATAAGAATGATTAAGTTTAATTTGATCATCACCATCACATAAATCTAAATCTCTAGCTATTGAAGTAGAAACAAATTCATAAATAGCATCATCCTTAGCTAAATCAAATCTAAATCTTTGATGTGCCATATTTTCACTACAAAAACTAGTAATCATTAAATTTCCAATCGATATTTGCATAATATCACTTCCAAACGTGGCATATTATATCATAATTAACCATTTTTGTCTATCATGTACTCAAGTTCCGTAATAAATATAGACTTATTTTTGTTAGGAACTAATAAATAAACATAATTTTTAGTTCTCGTTAAAGCAACATAAAATAATCTTCTTTCTTCACTATAAGGATATTTTTCAAACTGCCTCGAAACTAATCTTAAAATTTTATCATCTTTAATTTGGTTAGGAAAACCTAAAAAATTATTTTCTAGATTTATTATAATAACATTTTCTTCTTCCAGTCCTTTAGATTTATGAACAGTCATATAATGTAAGTCAATATTTTTATTATTTTTATAAACTAACTTATCACCAGATACTAAAGTAATTTCACTATCAAGTATTAAATTAATATCTTTATTATTTCTACCTAATACTAAAATAGGTTTATTAGTTTGCAAATATATTTCTTCAATAAGTTTTTTAAATTCCACCGTAATTGAATCATAATAAATAATTTTAACAGGATTATCTAAGCATTTAGTAGAATGTAAGTTCTTCTTTATTTGTTTTGGATTTTTCATAACAAAATCACCTGCTATCTTTATTAGTTCTTGACTATTACGATAAGTATTTTCTATTTTCATTATTTTAGCATCATTAAAATATTCCTGAAAATTTAAAAACAAAGAAACATCACATCCAGTAAATCTATAAATAGATTGAAAGTCATCTCCAACAACCATTAAATTACCACCACAAGCATTTAATATTTCTTTAACTAAACAAAATCTAACATAAGATGTATCCTGATATTCATCAATAATTACATACTTAAACTTTTTATTAATACCATTTTCCTTTATATAATCAGTTGCATAATAAATCATATCATCAAAATCAATTTCTTTATTAGCCACTAAATATTCTTGATATTGAAGATAAAAGTTCAAAGCTAAAATCAAGAAACTCTTTTCATGTATATACTTCTTATATGAAAAAGTTCTACTTACCTGTTTTAAAAATTTATTAAAATCAATCAATTTATAATTATTACACTTAAATAGATGTAAAAAAGTAGCTAATAATTTTTCAAGTAACTCTATTTGTTGATAATTATAACTATAAAAATCTCTATATTTTTTTATTATATTGCCTTTACATTTTAAATTAAAATACTTAAATATTATTTTTATATAATTAGAATGTTCTAAAATACTAATACTAAAAAATTCATGAATGATATTTTCTAATGTATTACTATCAGCTATATCATAATTATTATTACTTTCTTTTAATATTTCTAATGATAATTTATGAAATGTATATACTGGCATTGAATAATTAAATTCTTTTTTTATCTTATCTTTCAAACTATTAGCACTAGCTTTAGTAAAAGATATACACAATATATCGTTAGGGTTTATTTTCTTTTCCTCCACTAAATAATATATTTTTCCTAAAATAGTTAAAGTTTTACCACTTCCAGCTCCAGCTACAACTAAAAGATATTTACTATCATCATAAACTATATCTAATTGTTGCTTATCTAAATAATAACCACAAATTTTCTTTTCCATTAAACCACCGGTTACAATTATATTAATAATAAAATAAAAAGGCAAAGAGCTAATTTTCTCTTTACCAAGTCATAATCAAAAGCAATTTATAATAATCATCCAGTAAATTTTTACTTTTGAATAAAAATAACCAAGCAATTTATAAAATTACTATAATATTAAAAATTAAGCATTACCCACTCTGGTTTAAATATTAGTAACACTCCCATTATAAGCATTAGTATTCCACCTATTAAATTAACATATTTATTATATTTAGTACTTATTCCTTTAGCTTCAAATGCTTTAATAGACAAAATTAAAACTACTAAATCATCTATTATATAAAATAATATATATATTAATAAATAAAGTATTTTAGCTAAACCATGAATATTATTTAAAGACAAAATCTCTAAAAATATAGTAGGAAAACCAAGTGAACAAGCAAGTTCAATTAAATTAACTGATACAGCAAGTAAACTAGTACCAAGAGCCATCAAAACAAGACTATTGTTTTCTAGAATTTTATTTATTTTAGTAATAATATTTTTTCTTTTATTTTTATCTACTACATGACATCCAGTATCTTTTCTAGTTTTAATATAAACATACAAATTATAAATACCCAAAATAATAGCCAAACAAGCAATAATAGTTCTAATATATATAACTGTAGTTAAATCTAATATAAAACCAATTCCTAGCATAGATAAAAAATAAATTAATCCTGATACCAACACAAAAGTTAATCCAATTACTTTCATTTTCTTTTTATCTTTAGCCATTATACACATATTAATTAATAGTAATAATATCCACATTGCACATGGATTAAATCCATCAATAAAACCTAATACAACTGCCACTAATGGTATGGAAACTTTTTTCATATCAACTTTACCAAGAACTGGTATATCAGCACTATCAGTATTAGTGTTTGAGGAAGCATCTTCATCAAATTGAACATATTCTTTAATTTTGCTTTCAATTCTTGAACCTATTGCTTCAGAATAGCCTGCAAAATAACTATTACCTATAACTGTATAAGGCACCCCACGAGATTTAGTATCACCAAGTGCATTACGAACTTCACTTAAATAATTACTATTTTCTTTATTGTACCAAACTTCAAATTCATAAACATTCAAATAGTCCTTATATTTAGTTTTTATCTCTTTTAACCATTTTTCTTCTTGGGCACAATGAGGACAACCATCACCCTTAAATAAATACAAATTAATTTTATTATCATCAATCTTAGTACCAATAATAGGTGCTACAACATCTTTATAATCACTACTATATGCAAACACATTAAATGGTACTATTAATAAAATTAATAATAAAATTTTAACTACTCTCTTCATTAAATTTCCTCTAATTCTTTCAATATTTCTTTTTTACTTTTTTCGCCAACTATTCTTTTTATTTCTGAATTACCATCTAAAACAATCACACATGGTACAATATCACCAATATTATATTTTTCTACTATATCACTATCAAGATCATAATCGTAATCAATATATTCATAATTAGGATATTCCTTTTCTATTTCTTTCCATATTCTTTTTGATATCAAACATCCTGGACACCACATCGCATTTATTCTAATTATTTTCATTTACTATCTCCTTTAAAATCTTTATAAATTCTTCTAATTCTTTCATAGTAGTAACATGAGATAAACTAATTCTAATAGAATTTCTAGCTAAATCTTCATTTCTAGTTATAGCTAAAACTGATTTACTAGGACTTGTACCAAGTGAACAAGCAGATTGTTTAGAAACACATATTCCTCTATCATATAATCTATCAACTATTTTATCTGCATTAGGAATACTAAAGTTTATAGTACTAACAATACTATTACTAGGTGTATTTATATGAATACTAGGAATAATGACAAGTTCATTAATTATATATTCTTTAAGTGTTTTAATATAATTTAGTCTCTCACTTAAATCTCTAGTAGCTAACCCTAAAGCATAAGCTAAAGCTACACAATTAGCAGTAACTGGAGTTCCACTTCTATAAATAGTAGTTGATTTACCACCATGAATTAATGGAACTAACTTCTTATTATTAAAATTAATTAAAGCACCAATACCATTGAATCCAAAAAATTTATGAGAAGCAAAAGTTAAAAAGTCAACACCACTATAATCAATATTAACTTTACCAATAGCTTGAGTAGCATCAGTATGAATAATAGCATTAGAATTACTTTTAACTATTTTAACTATATCACTAATAGGTTGAATAGTACCAAGTTCAGAATCAACACTACATATACTAACTAAAACAGTATCACTTCTTAATTCTTCTTTTAATACTTCTAAATCAACTTGTCCATCACTATTAAGAGGAACAATTGATACTTCATATCCATTAGAAGCTAAGTAATTACATGGAGCTACAATACTAGAATGTTCAACTTCCGAAATAATAATATGTTTTCCAATATCTTTATATCTTTCACATACTCCTTTTACCACTAAGTTATTTGCTTCACTTGAACCACTTGTATATATAATATTATTTTTATCCGTATTAAAATAATCAGCAATTACCTTACTTGCATCATCTATTTCTTCCTTAGCACTAATACCAGCTTCATGCAAACTATTAGGGTTACCACAGTATTTTAAAGTTATTTCATTAAATTTATCTAACACTCTTTTATCTACAGGAGTATTAGCAGCATAATCTAAATAAATCATAACTACCTCCTATCAACTTCTAAATTATATCTATACAAAATAAAAATGTAAATAATTTAGAACTAGAGTTGAGGTTGAGTTAAAAATTTAAAAAAATCAGACTATTTAAAGCCTGATTACATTTCTAAAATATGAATAGTAAACTAACAAGTTTTCACTTAAATAGTACAGAATTTAATAATATTTAATTGATTAATATATTTTTTATGGAAAAGAGCATCAATATCAAAAATTAATACCTTGTAACGCATTAAATTCTTATTATAATTAAGTACAAAAAAAGAACACATTTCTGTGTTCAATTTAAATAAATTTTAATATTTTAGAATGTATAAGTTTCTAAAACTTTTCCTTCGGCATCATAAATTGTGGATTCTCATTGGTCATATACAACACTTGGAATTCTGGATTATCAAGTGTATAACCTGTTTCAATTGACCAATCAAATTCATCAATAACAGTTTGTTTAATTTTTATATTTTCACTATCATCTACTAATTCACAATTAATTCTTATTCATTTTTCATCATCATACGCTACCATACAAACATTATTATTTTTTTCAATTTATTTAGATACATTTTTATGTTTATTAGTAATAGCATATATCTTATTATCAACCATAATTGAATTTCTAAATGGCCTACAACTTGGTTTTCCATCATTAATTGTAGATACATAATTTACTTTGGTATTTTCTTTTAAAAATTTATAAGTTTCATTCATTTTTTATATTTTTTTCATTTAAATTATAATTTCTTTATTATCTTTTTTATATCGCCACTAATAATTTTTAAATCATCAATTGTCTCAAAGCCTAATTTCTTATACCAACAATATGGAAACCCATTTTCATCCTCATATGTATGGGCTTCTAATGTAGTAGCATCATATTTTTGAGTAGCATATTCAAATAATTTTTTAAATAACATTTTAGCTATTCCTTTTTGTTGATATTCTTTACAGACAAAAACTTCACCATCTTCCAAATGCATACCATCCCACCAAGGTTTTAAACAAGTCATAATTACGCCAACTGGAGCTTCATTATCATATGCTTAAAGAATAAATCTGGTGCTTGATTATAAAAATATTTAAATAATTTTATTACAGATTCTTTTGTCCATTTTTCTTCTAAAACTGAATTACTATAATAATTAGAATACTCTTCTGCAATTCTTTCTAAATCTTTCTCTTGTTTTAAATTACTAATCTCTATCATTTTATTTATTTCTTTCTATTTAATCATTTCCCAACTTTTAAAGTAAATACACTCTAAATTATCATTAAATTTTATTTCATAAATTCCATCATATTCTTCATTATTTTGTTTCAAAAACCATTCTGCAATTACCGTATAACCATCAATTGCTAATAGTTTAATTTCAATATTTTGAATATTTTCATTTTTAACATGTTGCCATTCCTCATTAATTTCTTCCATTGTAGTATAAGGTTCCATAAACGGAGTTTCTTGATAAAACGTTGTATTTTTAAACAATGAAACCACACTTTCAATATCCTTACCAAACCAAAACTCCTTTAAATTATTTAACCAATTTTGCACAAAATCTTTATTCATAATATACTTTCCCCTAATTTACTTTTATCCAATTCAAAAGTATTTCACCAATTTCTTTCCAATTATTAACTCTAATAATATTTTCTTTATCTAATTTTTCAGTACTTAATTCTTTATTATGCCATGCTGTAAATAATAATTTCACTGATGCTCCTTCTAAATTGTTTACTTTGTCATCTATTTTAATGTCACAATTAATAATTGATTTATCAGCAGTAAATATATAGTTTCTAGGTTCTATAAAGTCTAATTTTTCATACAAAAAATTATATTTATTTTTAAGATTATTTCCAGCATATTCAATTATTTCTCGCCAAATATAATCTGTGCATATATAAATTTTATAATATTTACTAAGTTCTTTTAATGTGTCATAGCAATCAGGTAATAAAGTTGCGTTTTCATATACATCCATGTCTTTAAATTTACTAAAAAAATCATCCTTTTTATCACCTAAAATATCATGTATATAATAATTTCTTATGTTTTCATAGTCTGGTTTATACCCAAGATAATCTTCAAGTATTTTAGAAAAATTGCCATTTGTTAAGACATCATCCATATCAACCATTATTGTTTTCATTTGCATACCACTTTCTTTGGTTTAATTCTGATTTTAATTTATGACATTCTTCCAAATTAATATCATAACAATTGGCTAAAGCACAAATATAATAAAGAGCATCATAAAGTTCTTCTTCGATAGAATCTTTAATTTCGTTATTAATCATTCTCTTATCTTTTCTAATTACTTCTGATAATTCACCAACTTCTTCCACAAGTTTCATGAAGTATTTTTCTTTTAGTTCGGGTTTATAATCTCTTTCTTTAATAAAATTTTGCAAATCAGTTATCTTCATTTTATCACCTACATATTTCTTATTTCATATTTTAAAACTTTGCATTTATCATCTAATAAGAATTTTCCTTCAAACAATTCATCTTTAAACAAATAAGGAGTAAATTTTTCATTTTGATCAAATTGTTTTGTCGATAATAAATCATCAATTTTTATCCACTCTAATTTACCTTCAGAAGAAGTCATATTTAATTTACCTTCATATTCTTCAGCAGTATATATAAATATAATTCCCTCTGCAGTATCTTGCCAATAGGATATACCCTGAAGTTTTGGATTTATTAAAGTTAATCCTGTTTCTTCATAAAATTCCCTTTTAATACAATCCAAAGGTGTTTCTCCAGATTCAAATTTTCCTCCAGGTGGAGCATAAACTTGTCCCCATTTTTTAGAAAATTTAATCATTAAAACTTTATTATCATTTTTTAAGTAACAAATAGTTGAATTTAAATGAGCAATTCTTCCTAAATCTTTTGCTTGTTCTAGATTACTAATCTCTATCATTTTATTTATTCCTTTCTATTTAATCATTTCCCAACTTTTAAAGTAAATACACTCTAAATTATCATTAAATTTTATTTTATAAATTTCATCATATTCTTCATTATTTTGTTTCAAAAACCATTCTGCAATTACCGTATAACCATCAATTGTTAATTGTTTAATTTCAATATTTTTTATATTTTCAATTGCTAAATAACCTATATTGTTTAAAGTATTATTTTTTTCTCTACTTTTTTCAATATTATATTTTCCATCTAATTGCTTCTTTCATTATCTATTTTTTCTTTTAAATACTCTGCGAAATAATCATAATATTGGTCTTGCAATTCCTTTAATTTCCAATCTTGTCCTGTAATTATTTTTCTACAATTAGGAGCACCACAAGTACATTCTAATTTATAGTCACTATTATCCAGCAACCCATAATCTTGTGTAATTTCTTCACCAGCCTTAATATCTCTCATTGCTACACAAGTTATTTCACCACGTATTCCACAATTTGGATTACAAGAATGGTTAACATAAACTTTTTGTTCTTTAAAGTCTTCTTCATTTCTAGCGCCTAACCAATATTCATCAGTTATAGGCCAAATCCCATCAGGGCATTCACCAGGTTTATAATTATAAGCTTCTTCCATTTTCATGAGTTCTCCACCACGAATATATACCATTTCGCCTTTTTTAATATCTTCAATAGCAAAAGTTCCTTTACCATTTAAACTTGTATCTCTAACTTCTGTTTTCTTTGATAAAATTGATTTTGTCATTTCTTTGACCTTCTTTTTTAAATTACATCTAACGTAATTTTATCATATTTTAAGTATTTATTGATAATAATGTTAGAGTTTCTCTATCAAATCTATTATCCCTCCTATTAGGAATTAGTTGCAATAAATTATTATCTTTATCTAATTCACCACCTTTGTAAAGAAAAAAGTCCATAATACCAAGTATTACGAACTTTTACTTATTTAACACACAAAGGTGTGCGTAAATTTCAATATGGGGCGGAATATGGGGATCGAACCCATGCATACCGGAGCCACAATCCGGCGTGTTAACCACTTCACCAATACCGCCATACATAATGTATTTCTTATAAATAAAAAATACATTCTTATTTTATCAATAAAAATGTATTTTGACAAGTCCTTTTTTACTTAATTATATATGGATCACTTTCAGAACCATTTCCTTTTGAATATAAAACATCTTTAGCTAAGTAAATAACTGGCTTAACATAAGCACTAGAAGCCGCTCTAGTAGACTCAATTTCACCACCATTAGAAATTCTATATACTTTATGAGTATTAGAAGCATCAGCAGTTATTGTCCACCAACTATAATCATAATAAGATAAATAATTATAATTTAAGCAACTAGTTGTGTTAATAGCATTACAATTACTATCAATACTAGCATTTATATAATCAAACATAGGTAATAGTCCAATATATTGATTCTCAAAATTATTACTTTTTTCTATTGAACCATCATTATAAATATCAGTTTCATATCTTTTACCTGTATATAATGTATGAACAGCTAATAGCTTTTTATTACTTTTACTAAAATATCCATCATCATTATACATATCATTTAGAGTGTCGTAAATTCTACTAACAGTATAATCATTAATACCATCATTTCTACCTCTTTCAGTATTAAAACGATCATCCCAAATAGATTTTGAACCCTTATCATTTAAAATCATTACAACTTGATTGTTTTCAATCTTAACAATTCTCCAAACTTTACCTGAAAATTTAACGTAATTATTAGGTTTATCTCCCCTATAAACTAATTCACCATTTAACTCATATAAACCAGAACCAGTATAAACCTTAGGTTCATTTTCTGAAATATAAGAACTCAATGTTTTAGTAGAATAATCTTTTCCACAATCAAGTAAAGGAGTATAACGATATTCTCCTCCTGCATAACTAACAATAACAGTAGCTTTACAACTTACATTTTTCATTTTCTTAGTAAGTTCATTCATATTTTTTAAATATCCTGCTGCTGTTAAAGCTGAGTCAGTAATAGTAACTTCTTCATTTTCACTCTTTGGTAAAAGTGAAGAATTATCTTTATAATACTTTTCAGTGGCCTTTAAAATCGTATTTTCGATATCTTTATAACTTGCTTTTCCAAAAACAGCATTATAAATCAACAATATAATAGTTATTAAAATAACCAATCCTATAATGCCACCCATAATTATTAATAATTTCTTTTTACCTAAATCTTTCATAGTTAGCTCCTTTATTTACAACATAATTATAACAAACCTTCCCTTTTTATTCAATACCTATAATGTATAGTTATGTTAAGTACTAACTATTTATAATTAATGAAGTTAGACTATTGCCCATACCAACTCTCGCCCATATCATAAACTAAATTGAAGGAGAGATTTTATGAATAATAATGGATTTAATGAATTTGGATATCCAAACATGAATCTTATGAATAATATGTTAATGCCTAACGATATGAATAATATGATGAATAATATGATAAATAATAACTCAAACAATAATCAAGCATTAGCTGGACCATATGATGGCTATATTAAAGGTAATTTATTTAATGACTTATATGACCAATATAAAAGTTATAGACCAACAAGATTAACACCTAATAATGAACAAGCTGAATTATTATTAAATGTAGACCAAACTACTTTTGCAGCACATGAATTAAAATTATACCTAGATGTATATCCAAACGATACAAATATGATAAATCTATATAACGAATATCAAAAAATGGCTAGTGAGCAAATTAAAGCTTATGAAAGAAAGTATGGACCTTTACTAGCAGACAGTCCATCAGCTAATAATACATTTAGTTGGGAAGCATACAGCTGGCCATGGGAAACGGAGGAAATGTAAGATGTGGGCATATGAAAAAAGATTACAGTACCCTATTTCAATAACTAAAAAAGACTTAGGTTTCGCGAAACAACTAGTAACACAATACGGTGGTTTTGGTGGTGAACTTGGAGCCGCACTAAGATACTTAAATCAACGATATACTATGCCAGATAATAAAGGTAAAGCCCTATTAACCGATATAGGCAGTGAAGAACTTGGGCACGTGGAAATGCTATCAACAATGTTATATCAATTAACAAAAGATGCTACTCCCGAAGAAATGAAAGAAGCAGGACTAGCAAGTCAATATGCTGAACATCGCAATGCCATCTACCCAACTGATGCTAATGGTGTACCATTTACAGTTACCTATTTTGCTACAACTGGTGACCCTTTAGCTGATTTATCAGAAGATATGGCTGCAGAACAAAAAGCTCGTGCCGTTTATGAAAATCTAATTAATCTAACAAACGATCCAGATGTAATAGGACCATTACTATGGTTAAGACAAAGAGAAATAGTTCACTTTGAAAGATTTAAAGAATTATATGATTATTATAAAGATAATTTATTAAAGGAAAGTAACAATTAAAATTACTTTCCTTTTTCTTCACCTATTATTTGTCTAAATTTAGTATCAAAATTAACTAATTCTTTTCTAATAACATCAGGGTATATATTTTTAGAATTTTCAATAGCATTCCTAATATCAAAAATATTAACTTCTCTTCTATTATCAAATACAGCTTGTGAAAAGGCTTGAGATAAAAGCGTTAAACAAATATCAGGATATCTAGAACCAATTCCATATACTCTCTTATATTCAGTAGTAATATCAACAATAAAAGCCATAATCTCACTTTGAATATAACTACTATACTTAAGCTTAGCACCTGTATTCTTTTCTATCTTTGGTAAAGTTCCCATTAATATTTTTATTGTTTGTTCTCTTGTTGGTTCTTCAACATCAACTCTTTGAAAACGTCTAACAAAAGCTTTGTCACGAAGTACATATCTTTCATATTCATCGTTAGTAGTAGCACCAATCATCTTAATACTACCACGTCCCAAACTTTCCTTAAACATATTAGCAAAATCTAAACTAGATTCACTAGTAGCACCCATTAACATATGAATTTCATCAATAAATAGAATAATTTTATCCAATTCTTTCAATTCATCAATAAGAGTTTGAAGTCTTGTCTCACCACTAGGAAGTGTTCCAAGAAGAGATGTTGTCTTAACACTAACGATTCTATAACCCTTAAGAGCATCAGGTACATTATTACGTTGTAACTGATAAGCAAGTCCTTCAACAATACTAGTTTTACCAATACCTGGTTTACCAACTAATATTCCAGATTTTTCTGGTGTTAATAATATTAAGATTAACTGTTTTATTTCTTCTTTTCTTCCAATTGCTGGATTAGTAATATAATCCCTGCTACAGAAATCATCACCATAACGAGCTAAAATACTAATTTTCCCTGTCTGTTGTTCCTTTAGTCTCAATTCATCTAACAAAGTAGATTTAACTACTGGACTAGTATTATCATTATCTTCATAGTTAAAATCTTCTCTATCATTCTCCATATTAGAACTATCTTTTAATATTTCTTCATCAATGTTAATAATTGGAGGTGTTACTATTCTATTATTTAAAGAAAGATTTATTTCAGGTTTAACAATTTGAGCCTGTTCTTTTTTTTCTTCTTCTTGAATCCAAATAGGCATTGCTGTTGGAGCATTTCTTCTAGCACGATAAACTTGTTTTTCTTCTGGTTCCTTAAAAAAATTATTATTTTCCACAATAGGAGCTTTTACTTGACTTTCTACTTTAGCACGCATTATTTCTTGTTCCAAAGCAGTATCAATACCACTATCAACATCTAAATTATTCTGTTGATTTAAAACAACATTACTAGGTAATGTACTAAGTGGAACTGCACTAACAGATTTAGTATCATCATGAGGTAAATTACTAATACTTGGCATACTAACATCAACATTTAATTCTTGATTACTAGGTGCTAATGATGATAAATCGCTTAAGGTAGCTGTACTATCACTAATAAAATTATCAGTTTTATCATCTAAATTATTACCTTCAGATAAATTATTAATTATACCAGCAGGTTCAGAAAGTGAACTTGTTAAATCAGTAGGTTGCAAATCACCTAATGGAACTACAGGAGTATTATCATTACTAACATTTTCTTGATTAGTGCTCATTATATTATTTGGTTCTGCCTTTGGATTTATAAAATTAAAAGCTGGCATTTCTATTTTTTCTTCTACATCTTTATCATTTACTATATTAGTATCTACTACATTATCATTTTGTAAATTAGGATTAAAAAAATTAGGGTTTACTTCTTCTTTAATTACATCTTCTTTTTTAGTTTCTACAACGGGAGGTATAACTGGAGCATCAAAAGATACCTTTTTTTCTTCAGGTTCGCTACCCAACTGATCATAAAAAGCATCAGAAAATATAAATCTATTTGTTTCCGGCGTACGACCTTGATTCATAATAATACCTCCCTATTTTATTCTTTATTTTTATTATAGCATTTTTCATACTAATTGGGAATGCCCCTTTTCAAAAAAATAAAAGAAGTACTTCTACTTCTCTTCATACTCATCTAAAAAGCTTTTATAAATACCATCTTTCTTAGTTCCTAAAACACAATTCAAATTAACATTATCTAAACTCTTAAATATATTATGGTCTACTTCTTTATTTATTTTTCTTAAATTTTTAATTAATTCTTTCATTTCTTTTCTTTTACTAGTACCATCATTTATTAACGAACATCCTTCAGTAAATCGACATGCACAATTAATAAAAGTTAACTCATTAGCCTTTTTCCAAGAGATAATATCATCTTCTTTAACTAAATAAAGTGGCCTAATCAATTCTAATCCTTCAAAATTATCACTATGTAATTTAGGCATCATTGTCTTTATTTCAGAACCATAAAACATTGAAAGTAATGTTGTTTCAATCACATCATCAAAATGATGACCTAAAGCTATTTTATTACATCCTAGTTCTTTAGCTTTACTATACAAATAGCCTCTTCTCATCCTAGCACATAAATAACATGGACTTTTAGAATCAATTGTAGCAACTACATCAAAAATATCACTTTGAAACATTTCAATTGGTACATTTAAAGTCTTAGCATTATCTAAAATAAAATCTCTATTATAATCATTATAACCAGGATCCATAACTACATAACGACAATCAAAATGAAACTTACCATGTCTTTGTAACTCCTGCATACATTTAGCTAATAGAAAAGAATCTTTTCCCCCACTAATACAGACCATAATATTATCATTTTCTTTTATAAGTTCATAGTCCTGTACTGCTTTAACAAACTTACTCCAAATATCTTTACGATATTTTTTAATAATACTTCTTTCTATTTCCTTATATTTTTCCATTACTTTCATACTCCTTATAAATAATATCAAATGCTCTTAAAAACTCCAAAATTTCTTCTTTAGTAGTAAGATGAGAAATACTAACTCTGACTGATGAAGATGATAATCCCTTATCTTTAGTTAAAGCATAAACTAATTTAGATGGTGTATTAATAGGACAGCAAGATGTCTTAGTAGACACATAAATATCATATTTTTCTAATGCTTCCTGAATATCTAAAGCTTTAACTCCTTTAACACTAAAATTAATAGTATGAGGAATAGAATAATTAGTATTATTAATATGAACATTTTTATATTTTCTTAAGTTTTCTTTTACTAAATCACTTAATTCCTTTATATAATTAAATCTATCATTAAGTTTACTTAAACATATATCCAAAGCCTTACTACATGAAACTATACTAGCTACTTCTGGTGTCCCACTTCTATAAATAGTAGTTGATTTACCACCAACTATTTGTGGTTTTAAACTAATATCCTTTTTCTTAACTAAAATACCTATACCTGTTAATCCATAAAATTTATGTGGCGTAATAGTTATAAGATCAACCAAACTATAATCAATATTAACTTTACCTATAGCTTGAGATGCATCACTATGAAATACACAATTAGGATACTGTTTTAATAGCTTACCTATTTCTTCTATTGGTTGTCTTAGCCCTATTTCACTATCAACACTACATATACTAACTAAAATTGTATCATCACGTATCATCTGTTTTAAAGCATCAACATCAACAAATCCTTCTCTATTAACAGGAATAATCTCAACTTCAAAGCCCAACTCTTGCATCGTTGTAGCAGAAGATACTATTGAATTATGTTCTAAACCACTAATTAAAATATGTTTACCTCTATTTTTATATCGTTCACAAATTCCTTTTACCACCAAATTATTAGCTTCACTAGCACCACTTGTATAAATTATTTCTTCTGGTAAAATATTTAAATTATTCGCAATACTTAAAGTACTATCATCTATTAATTTTTTAGCATTTAATCCAAGTTTATGTGAAGAGTTAGGATTAGCATAATATTTTTTAGTTGTATTATAAAATAAATCAAGAACTTCTAAATCAACAGGTGTAGCTGCCGTAAAATCTAAATAAATCATGTATCCCATCTCCTTTTTTACATAATAATTATAAGTGTCATCTACTTTACTGTCAAATAAATATAAACAAAAAAATAAAAATTAAAATTTTTATTCGTCTTGGTAGTTGTCTTACAATTTTTCTACTTCATAGATAGTTTTTCTCTATTCTCATAGGCTTAAATTCCGATATCGCTACCGTACTAATATTTTTATTTATTTATATTTTATTTTCTTATTCTTTAGATCTATTTCTATATTACTATAGTTGTTACCCTTATAACTATCTTCTAGATTAAAGATACTATTTCCTAAACTAAAACTATCTACTTCTTTTAGAAATGGATATTCTACTACTAGTTCTTTTAACTCTTTACACATATTATATGCTTTTTGATTATTCATTAAGTACATTCTGAATTTATAAGCTTTATACATGTTGATATCTCCTTGATGGTTATGTCTTACTATCATAAAAATTAAACATTTGTTTATCAATGGACATATACCATTTTTGTATGAAAAAAGAAAATTTTTATAAAAAGCAAAAAGATTAAAGCTTTTAACTTTTTTTATATAGTCTTGATTTTATTTAGAATTTTTTAAAAATAATCCAAACGCACCTTTTTTATATATTAAAAAAGATAAGAACATTTCTTATCTCAAAAAAACTACATTTTACTTACATATTGAGCTAACTTAACATCAGCTGGACAAAATTCATAATTTAATATTTCATCCTTAGATACTAGTTTATATTCACTATGATCATGTAGCTTAAAATTACCACCAATATACTTACATTTATATAGTCTTAAATCAATAGTTCTATTAGGATATTCATAAATATTATTAATAAGAAAACTAATTGCTTCTACATTAAGTTCAAATTCTTCTCTTATTTCTCTTTCTATAGCTTTCATTTCGTCCTCGTTTGGCTCAACCTTACCACCAGGAAATTCCCACTTACCAACTACTTCAGGATTTCCATAAATTCTTCTAGCTATTAAATACTTATTATCTTTTTCAATTAAAGCTGCCACAACTGTTTCCATAATTACCTCCTTAATAATTATAACATTATATGCTATAATATTAACAGAAAAATATAGGAGGATTTATGAATATACTTAATAACTGGAAATTATGGGTAATACTTTATTTAATATCAGCTGTTGTTTTTGCTCAAAGTTTTAAAAAAGCTAATCGTAATATGAAAAATGCTGGAGCTCTAACTATATTATTAGAAATATTTACAGCTTTATTTTCTATTTTATTTATTCCCCTTTTCGATATTACATTCCCGCATGATATAAATATATATTTAACTCTTAGTGCTGTGATTATTATATATGCAATAACTGATAGATTAAATATTGAATCAAGATATGGTTTAGATCCATCAGTATTTAGTATGTTAAAACAATTATCAACTGTATTTCTAATAATATTAGGTTTCATCTTTCTAAAAGAAGAAATAATTATTAAGAAAGTAATTGGCTCAGTTATCATAATATTAGCCAATATATTATTAGCCTTTGATAATGGTAAATTTAAGTTTAATAAATACTTTATTATGTCCTTTATATCTAACTTTTTATTTGCAGTAGCTATGTTAATAAATGTAAATATCTCTGATAATTTTAACTTAGGAATATATACTATAATCACAGTATTATTTCCAGCTATTATTATTTCTATATGTGGTAGACACAGTATCAACGATTTAAGAAAAGAATTTAATTTATATGATAAAAAAACATTCTTACTAGCAGCATTTACTTGGTGTTTAATGTTAATATCATCAGTTAGAGCTTATCAATTAGGTAATGTTACATTAGTAGCACCTCTTCTTACTCTAACATCTTTATTTAACACTATGTATGAATACTTCATAAATAAAAATAAAAGCAAATTAATCCAAAAATTAATTGCTTCCATCTTAATAATATTAGGTGTACTAATTATAAAACTTTAAAGTATTTAATTAGTTTTCATTACTAAAGCAAAGTTTTTTAGTTATTCCCACATATAATACTAAATATGAAATTGAAATTAAAAAACCAGCTATTACATCACTCGTATAATGTACTCCCAAATATATTCTACTAATACCAATTAATATAATTAATATAAACAAAATACTCATTAAACTATATTTCAAATATTTATTCTTAACACTCTTATAAATCAAATATATTAAAAAGCCATAAAAGGCCATACTTACCATCGAATGACCTGACGGAAAACTATATCCAGTCTCATCAATTATCCTAAACTCAGTTGGACGAGGTCTATGAAGAATAAACTTGAATATTTGATTGAATAGTGTAATGCATATAAGATTACTAACTATTAGAAAACCAATTTTTCTATTTTTAATTAGTATAAACAACACAATAGCTGATGTTATCAAACAAACACCACTACCAAACCAAGTAATTACTTTCATAATTGGTGTTACTGTATCATTTATTAAATATGTTGATATAAAGTTATAGCCAATAATATCACCATTCATTATATCATTATTAAAAACATCTTCAGCTAATAAAAGAAATAGTATTAAACATATAAAACATATAATCCATTTATAATTATTAGATAATAGTTTCTTTATTTTAGAAATCATTTTAATCACCATATAATCATTATACCAAAGTAATTAAAATTTTAGATAAGAATTTAATCTAATTTCATAACTGTCAATTTAGCAGTAGTAGTACCATCAAAAATTAATTCTGTGTTTTGATCAGTTGTAATGTTAAGAGTAACTTCATCATCTTCTCTCAAGCCAAATAAAATATGTCCATTTACAGCCGTTATAGTATTTGCCTTAGCTTGACCTTTTATATCACTCGCCAATATTTTAGTGCCTGAAACTTTTAAAGTAACTGTATAATTAGTATCTACAGAACTAGTGATATTTAAAAAATAATCAATTCTATAAGTACCATATCTTAATATTCCTATTGAACCAGCAGTAACATTAAGTTGATTTGAATTTAAATATCTCGTACCATAGGCTTATCATTGTATACCCTGAGGTAACTGCTCACCTTGAAATCCTGAAACACACTGTTATCCTTGTTCACAAATATCGCCTTTATGTATAAAAAGAAAAGAGATATTATCTTTTGAAATGACATATAAAAAATAGATACTATATACAACCATACTTAACTTATTAAGAAAAAATTTTAATAAATTTATATGTGTAAAAGCTCAGTAAAAACAGTAAAATCTTCTTTAATTTTGCCAAAAAGTATTAACATAATTTAAATTATACAGTCTGATTGTCTCATACTACATAAAACAAATAAAACAAAAATGAGAGCTTTCGCTCTCTTCAGGGGGGGCAGTTAAGTTCCATATTGTCAATATTTATAAAATGTACAAAGCCCTCTATTTATAAGGGCTTATGTACATATTAGTTTGTTTCAGTTTATTCAAATTTATATGTTTTTTAGGTACTTTAAGCATCTGATTACGTACCTAAAATTTTTCATTTTTTTATTGTTTTCTACTAACTTTTCCAATCTATCTTTAAATTCTTCAACATTTTTGTTTGAGTCTTTAATGCTTATTTCTTCATCATTTTCCATAAATTCTTTTAATATTCTAAATGCTTCTTTTTCTAAATCTGTACCATTACTATTAATATATTCTTCAACCATATTCAATGATTCTTGTATTTCTTTATCAGCAGAATCAAATCGTTTAATTGCCTCTGGATCTTTCATAAATAAATCATATAAATTACTACCATTAAATAATTGATCAAACAATTCTAATGATCTTTCATTATCCTTTTTAAATACCTCATTTAATCTATTTTCATTTTCTGGTATTCTTAGTTTCAATTCATCAACTTTATTTGACAATTTATCTATTGAATACTTTATTTGTGGCTTATTTAAAACAATTTCTTTTATTTTTGTTTTATCAATTTGATTATAAACTTCACTAAAAATGTCATTTATAGTTAATCTCAAGTTTTCTAATATTTCAAAATCTATGTATGCAGCAAATAAAATATTATTATCTTCATCATCTTTTAGCGAATGATTTACTTGATGTCTTATGGTCTCAATTATTTTAAATAAAGTTGCCTTATAATTTTCCTTTTTATAATATTTATTATCATTAGCTACAAATTCTTGATTAATTATCTTTTCAAACTCTTCATATTTTTTTGTATTGATAAAATACTCCTTAGAATCTTGAATTGCCTTAACTAAATTATATATTGAAGCACAATATAATCTATATATTCTATCTCTATCTGTAAATGTATCAATAAAGTATTCTTTGTTTTCAAAATCAAGATAAACTTTGGATAATGTGTTAGACATTGAAACAAATTCTTGAACATTTAATATTTTACTTATTTGTTTTATAGTAAAATTCATTCTATCACCTTCATTAATTATATATTATACAACAAAAAAAGAAGAATTAATCTTCTATTTCGATTTGACCATTAAATAATAATGGTAATAATTCTTGTTTTAATTTTTCTATTTTTTCAATTTCAATCTCATATTTTTCAATTGAAAAAACTATTGAATTTAAATAATCTAAATATTTATCATCATCAGGTATAACAACATCAATGTTTTTAATATCATCTAATGTAATAAATTTTACAATTGAACCATTAGAACCACTTTTAAATGAATCAACCATATTTTTTGCATTTATGTACATTAATGCATAATGCTTTATATTCTTTGGTTCAATAACGTAAGTTCTTTGATATGCATTAAATTCACCTGTATAATGTTTTACATTGAAATCGCCATTCCCTGCAATAATAATAGCGCTACAATTAAAGCCAGGACTATCACATTTCATTGTTGATCGAGAACATGTATAAAAATTATACTCTCCATTTTTAGTAGCAAAATTGGCATCTTTTTTTCCAGTTGTAATTGTCCCTAATTCTTCAAACGTATAGTTTTTAAATGTCTTAGGTAATTGATTTGAATGCTCATAGTTTGCCTTCCCATTTATTGGAATACCATTTTGATAAAACCAAAAAGAAAATGTGTCCTCTAATTGTTTATTTAATAAAAATAATATTCTTCGATTGTTTTTTATTTTATCGTCAAATGTTTTTAAAAATCTCGAAATTTTTTTTTGTTTTTCTTTTGGTAAATCAATTATTAATGTCTCTCGTATAGAATCCATTGTTATATTTGGCTGCGCCGATCCTTGCTTCATTTGAAATAAGTATGATTGACCAATAGGACTTTGAAGATAATATTTTAAAAATTCTATATCAAAATAATCATCTATTAATTCAATTTTTGCTATATTACTTGCCAAATGGCAATCATATGGATGATAAAAAATTCCAACTTCACCCAAATTGCTTCCTACATATGGAATTAATATACACTCTTTTGTTAATTTACTCCTAATTAATTTATCTGAAATTTCTTTATTAATATACCAATCATATTCTTCTACAAATATTCCATCTCGTATATTTTTACCTTGAACCATTGGAATATCTGTTTTATCAATTCTTTTTTTTGTTTCATTTGGTTGTATATATTCAGAATGTTCAAACCCCGCCAATTTTGTAACAAAAACATGGTCCTTAATCTTTATCATTTTCATAATATTTTACCTTTTTGATATTTTCATTTATTTCAGACATTAATTTTTCATTTTCAATTACAATTGAATTAATTTCAGTAGTAATATCATTTATTTCTTTTATAAATTCTTCTTTTGTAAACTCTTTATATTCTATTTTTATTTTAAAATATTGGCCTGCGCTAAAAGATAGTTTCTTTGAAATAATTTCTTGTTTAGAAACACATATACTAAATTTTTCTATTTCTTCAAAATTGTTGAAACAATTAATAATTTTATTAATTTCCTCATATGATAACTTTGTTTTCTGATTTTTTCCTTCTTTATATTTTTCGCCAAGATTTGAGGCATCCATTAATAAAACTGTATCTTTATTGTTACTCTTATCTATAAAAATTATAGAAACATTTGTGCCAGTTGTTGCAAATATATTTGCAGGCATTGATATAGCACCTCTTAGCCAATTATTACTAATTATCTCGTCTCTAATTTTCATTTCTATTTTGCTTTTTCCAGTTAAAAAGCCTGTTGGAACCACAATTGCAGCTTTTCCAGAATCTTTTAACGAATATAATATATGTTGAATGAAAAGCAAATATATTGGCATTGATTCTTTTTTGTTAGCTGGTATTTGTGGAACACCTGAAAAAAATCTATCAGAATATTTATCATCCTCTAATTTATCTCTATAATCGCTGAAATCTGTTTTAAATGGAGGATTGCTAACTATATAATCAAATTGAGCCAATTTATTACCTTCTTTATTTAAATGAGCAGGATTCAATAATGTATTACCATGTACAACATTATCTAAAGAATGTACTAAATTATTTAATATAAGGTTTAATCTTAAAAATTCATTTGATTTTTGAGATATATCTTGAGTATATAAAGTACAATCTTCTTCCCCTATTTCATGAGCAAGTGCTAATAATAATGTACCAGATCCTGCTGATGGATCATATATTGATACATTTCTTACTTTTTCAGTATCTGGCACTAATATTTTAGCAATAATTCTAGCGATAGAGTTAGGTGTATAGTATTCTGCATACTTACCAAAATCTTTATTATAATCTTTAATTAAATATTCAAATATTGTAGCAAAGAAATCATATTTTTCTTCAAACACTTCATCAAACGAAAATTCAACTAGTTTATCAATTATTGCTTTAGCAAAATCATTCTTCTTATTAGATTCAATTATATATTGAGAAATAGGGCTGAACAATTTTATTTTTTCTTTACTTCCTGTTCTAACTGAGAATATATCTATATTATCATTAGAAATACCATCTAAAGCATTATCAAATAATTCATAAAACTTTGGGGTTGTGGAGTTCTTATTATTAAATAAATAACTTACTAAAAATTCTTTTCTAACAAATGCTACATTAGCTCCTAAACCATATCTATATTTAGACATTTCTGCAGGAGCAAGTTTCATTATTTCTTCCTCAACCTCTTTAGTTGTAGAAGTCTTAGATAAATTCTTATCTACTCTTTTAAATTCATACAAGAATTTATCATTTAAATATTTATAAAGGAATGAATCAGCAATAATCTTATATTCATTTCCTGTGTTAGATAATCCATATTCACCACATACTGCTTTTAGATCATCTATCATTCTCTCTGTTTTTACTATTAGTTGTCTTTCTTTATCCATTATTACTTACCTTCCTTTCAAATTCATACATTGTTACTATTAAATCTACAAAAAAATCTATCTCATCAATGATTTTTGCTTCCTCATTGGATGTCATATAAACACATCTTCCAACTTCACTCTTAAAGAATTCAACATTATCTAAAATATCATTTCTTCTTAAAATTAAATCATCCACTTGATTTTTGATTTCTAAAAGTATTTCTACTAATTTAGAATCACTAAAATCTGATATTCTGTCTTTAACTCTTTTGTAAATTTTTACATATTTTTCATCACCAAGTAATTTATTAAGAAGCATACCGTTTTTTATATTTAATTGTTCAATATTCTTTTCTATCTCAGTTAACTTTTTCATATTTTCATTGATATCTTCAATTGTTAATTCTTCAATATTTTTCATCTTAAATAAATTGTTAAATTCATTAGCTAATGAAGAATAATATTTATCATCTTTATCAATATTATCAATAAATTTTCTTCTTACTTCTTCTATCTTATCTAAATATTTGTCAGATATAACAAGTTCACCTTCATTTATTTTATTAAATTTAATATCTAAATTTTCAAATACGGTATTTAATGGATTAGATCCATCATTATTGTTAACATCTTCTGATAAATTAAGAATATCTAATCTTCTATTAATTTCTCTAGACATATTATCAACACTTGAAATATCGACTTTTTCTATTAATTCACTATAATTTAAAGATTTTATAATATTATATAGATCTTTATAGTCCCTTACTAATCTTCTTAAGTTAATTAAATCTTTCTTTTCTAAAGAACTAATTTGAGAACTTAATATTTCTTTATTAGAAAAATCGAATAAGAATAATTTATCTTTTATTTCTTCAATTCTTTTTTCTGCATCTTCACTAGATACAAATATACTTGAATAATGTTCAAAATCTTCACCTAATTCTTCTTGCAATTCATTAAAATATATTTGATTTGTTTTATCAAATTCATCTCTTATATCTGCAAAATCAACAACATAACCATATCTGAAATTTTTATATGGTCTATTAACTCTAGTTAATGCTTGTAATAAATTATGGGCTCTAATTACTCTTCCTAAATATAATTTTTTAAGTCTAGGTGCGTCAAAACCAGTTAATAACATATTATCAACCACTAGAATATCTATTTTTCCTTCTTTATAAGCCTTTATTTCTTCTTCTCTTATTTGTTTATTATCTTCATTATAAAGAATTAATATTTTTGAGAATTCATACTTATCTAATGATTTAAAAAGATTTCTTGCTTGTGCTTGAGAATCACACACAATCATTGCTCCAATTGTGTCATCACCGAATCTTATTCTAGATGATCCAAAATCTTTTGAAATATATTCAGCTAATGCTTCTGTATAAACAGGATGTGATACTATATCACTTTCTTTAGCATCTTTTAATATTTCTCTAACTTGATCTAATGCTTCAGCTATTTTTACTTTATATTCTGCTTGCACACCTTCTCTAATTAGTTTTAAAGTATATCCATCCATAATAGATTTATTATAATAATACTTGTGAATATAGTCACCAAATATATCTTTTGAAGAATACTTAATACCATCTATTTCTTGATTAACTAATGGTGTACCTGTTAATGCTATCTTAATTGAATTTCTATCAGAAGCCATTAAATTAGCTAAAAAGTTCCCTCTCGGATTATAATCTCTATGAGCTTCATCTAAAAAATAAATTCTTTGAACATCAACATTATAATCAGAATCTTTTACAGTTGAATCTTCTGAAAACTTTTGAATGTTAACTACATTAATTGTTAGCTTCCCAGTTTTAGAAACTTCCCCTGTCATAGCAATATTTTTCTTAAAATCTTCTCTAGAATTAACTTTAACAACATTTAATCCTCTGGCTTCAAATTCTTCTGATGCTTGTTTTAATAAATCTAATCTATCAACTATGAAATAGAACTTAGCAACTTTAGATTGTTTTGCATAGTAGTCAGCTAAATATTTAACATTAAAATATGCCAATGCAGTTTTACCTGATCCTTGAGTATGCCAAATTATTCCTTTTTTTATTCCTTCTGATATTTTATTTTCAATAGCAAAGGTAGCAAATAATTGTTGATATCTCATAATATGTTTTTGTATTTCAACTACACCATTTTTATTAGCTTTTTCCACATAAGTGATTCCATATCTTAACAACTTAAATATTCTATTTTTATGAAATAATGATGTAATCAATTTGTTTGTAGGAGTCATTCTGCTTAAATTAGTGCTATATTCATTTGTTCCTTTTATTGAAACATAATTATTATCTTTTAATATATAATTTTCTTCAGTATCTGATATATCTCCTATCTTATCAAATATAGAAGGTTCTTCCTCTCTAAAACAATTAAAGAAAACATTTTTATCACTTGGTGTTCCATAAAATGCTCCTTCTATTGGAACAATAGAATCATTATTATATTCTTGGTTATTTGAAAAAACTAAAATCTGAGTAATATTCATAAATTTTCTAAATTTTTCATTATGAAATCTATCATTTATTCTATTTCTTTCAGCTAATATTCCATCTCTATTATTTGGCTTCTTAACTTCAATAAACCCTAAAGGCATACCATTAATAAGCATAATAACATCAGGTCTAAAATTATCTTCTCCATTTTCATATGGTAATTCTGTTAAAACATTTAATGTATTATTATCAACATTATCAAAATCAATTAGTTTAATTCCATCAAATCCATCTAATAGTGTTTTATAAAACTTCCTACCCAAATCTTTATTGTTCAATTCAATATCAATCTCATCAAGTATTCTATCAATATCATTTTCTTTTAAATCTGTATTATTTATTTTATTTATACTATCTTTAAATATTGTTTTAAAAATATTCATTCTAGAATCTAATTGATTCTTTACTTCTTTTAAAGATAAATATTTATAACCTAATCTAGTAGCATGAACTAAAGCTGGTATTTTTACTCTTGTATTTTCACTAAATTCCATACTACTCACCACCTATTAATTTTTTTAAAGAAACATTATCTTTATTTTTCCATTCAGTATAACCATTTGCATTTCTACCTAGAATAGCAATTGCAGCCATTGAAGGTGATGAAAATAAATGATCATTTATATATACATTATCTACTAAATCTGTTGAACTTCTTTCTTTTTCAAAAAATCCATTTAATGAAGGTGATAAATTTTCAAATACACCTTCTTTAACTTTAGATCCTTTTAAAACAACAAATCCTTCATCTGTTAACATACCATGTGCATATTCAATGCCGTTATTAGTTAAATGAAGAGTTTTATCTTCTTTATCATTTTTATCGACTAAACTAATAAATAATTTATATCCAAACATATTAGCTATTATTTTAATTTTAGATATAAACTTCTCTGCTCTAATTTTATCTGCATTGCTTAAAGATGATTTAGTTGGATTAGATTCGTTTTTTATAATATATCTACTTGCTTTCTTACTCATCTCATATAGTTCATGTTCAATATATTTTATATGAGCTTTGTTTAATGAATTATCTTTACTAACGAATACAATACACTCATTCCAAAAATCTTTATTTTTGTTGTGTTGTGATAATCTATTATAAATATCCTCTGCTTCACCTATATATGCAATTTTTTCTGCAGTATTTTCATCATCTCCGAACAAAATATATACTCCTGTATTATTTATATATTCAAGTGATGACGCTTCTTTTAATTTATTTCTAGGTATTTTATAACTAATTCCAAACCAATCATCAACCGAACACTCTATAATTCCATTAGGGTTTTCCTCTTCTAAAATAAACTGTAAAACTTGCTTATTCATACTTACCTCCTGTGACACTATGACATTAACTATCGGTTTAGTCTACACCTATTTCTAGTGTCATTCTGTCATTAATCTAATATATCGCTGACTTTAATATTGTAATATTCAGCTATCTTTCTAACTACCTCATTATTTAGTTTTCTACTACCTTTTTCATACTTATTATAAGTAGAGATGTCTATTCCTAAATAATCTGCAACTTCTTGTTGTGATTTTTTATTTTCTGTACGATACTCTTTTATTCTAAATCTAGCTCTTGCTTGAACTCTTTTTTCAGTATCCTTTAATACATCTTTAAAACTATCTCTAGGTTTTCCTACTATTCCTTTTGATTCAACAGCATCTAATATATAATTAGTAAAAAATAAATGTTCTCTTATATCATCAGATTCAGGCACATTTTCAAAGAAATAATCAACATGTATCTTGTAGAAATTTGCTAATGCTTTTAAAACTGAAGGTGGTACACATCTGTCTCCTAACTCATAATGCTTATAAGTAGATGCATTCATACCTAATACTTGGCAAATTTCTCTTTGCTTATATTCACGACTTTTTCTAATAGCAGCCATATTGTTTCCAATAATAATATCCATTTGTTTTCTATTTTCCATGAATATCCTCCTATTCTCTTCTTGATACCATTATAACATATTATTTCCATTTTGGAACATTTTTAATAAAATTTGTTTAAAAATAGTTGACAATATGGAACTTAAATAGTATATTATAATTGTATTTCCAAATTGGAACTTTTATTTTAAATATAATGTTGACATTTTGGACTACTTGTTCTTTGAAAAATTATAAGTTGCGAAAATCACCGATATGCTGTAACTCAAAAAATGCAAGGTAAATAACCCTATTGGCACGGGAGTTATGAGATAACTAAAATCTCAAATATAATCACACTACCCTATTTAGGGTTAGAAAGGAGGAAACATATGAATAAAAAAGTATTAGATTCTATAGTACCTACTATGAGTGATGATGAAATAGTAGAATTAGTTCATAATCACTTATGTGGATTAAGAGTAATAAAGAACAAAGATCGTGAAGATATAAGAATAGAATATGGTCTTAAAGATGATATTGAAGATAGTTCAAGAGAAGAATTAATAAATGCATTATATAAAATGAACGAAATAATAATGAATAACAGATAGGAGGTTTGATATATGACTGCAGTTGAAACATTAGAAATATTATCTAAACAATGGTGTACTTTACAAGACTTAATGAAATTAACTAGTCTTGGTAGAAACTCAGCACTTAAAATTAGAAAAGAAATAATAACTGATCTTACAGGTCAAGGTTATAAACTACCATGTAATTTAATACCAATGCGTGAAGTAGTTAATAAACTAAATATTAATGTTCCTTACCTTAAGGATATGGCAGAACTGGAGAAATAAATGAAACCTATAGAAGAATTAAATATAACCACAAAAAAAGACAACATTATTGATGGAATAATGAAGTCAAATGGATTATATTGCTTAGTAGCAGAACCAAAAGTTGGTAAGTCATTCTTAGCATTACAGCTTGCCAACTCTTTGGTAAATAATAAACAATTCTTAGGATTCAATACTAATCCCACATCCGTCTTATATGTTAGCACAGAAATCTCAGAATTACAACTTAAAGAAAGATTAGAAATAACCGGATATACTTTTAAACCTAACCTAAATTTCAAGTAGAAACTGGAATTTTGGATAAAAAAGTGTAAATTAATGCTAAAATTAAGTTGTCAATTGAGTT
>CAKPDJ010000006.1 GCA_934148875.1 uncultured Bacilli bacterium | reverse complement strand
TAAATAATACTAATACGATAGCGGAACTTGATACGTAATTACCCATAATTAAATTCCTCCTTTTTTTGATTACTCATTGTATAATATGGCATTTTTAAAAAAAGGTTCAAGACATTTGTGAAATTTGTTTAAAATGTTGTATTTTAAATAATTATTTGCTATGATAATACATGTACTAGGAGGAAAATAAATGAAGAAAAACACAATTAAATTAGTAGGAACAACAGCTGCTTTATTACTATTAGTAACCGGTTGTGGAAAAGTTCCAAAATTAGAAAATGGCCAAGATGCAGTTATAACACTAAATGGCAACAATATTTCAGTAGATACACTATATAATGAAATGAAAGATAAATATGCACTTAGTGTATTACTAGATTTAATGGATACTGAAATATTAAATCAAAAATATGAAGATACTGATGAAATTAAAAAGGAAATCGATGACCAAGTTAGCCTAATGGTTAAACAATATGGAAATGGTAGTGAGACTACTTTATTACAACAAACATATAGTGCTTGGGGTATTGATAATATGGATGATTTAAAAGCATATTTAAAATTACAGTATAAAAGAAATAAAGCTGTAGAAGATTATGCTAAATCAAAAGTAACAGATAAAGAAATAAATAAATCTTATGAAGAAGATATATTTGGTGATATTTCTGCTAAACATATTTTAATTTCACCAGAAGTAACTTCATCTATGACAGATGCTGAAAAGAAAGCTGCTGAAGAAGCTGCATTAAAAGAAGCTAACGAAATCATTGCTAAATTAAAAAATGGCGAAGATTTTAGTGAATTAGCTAAACAATATTCAGATGATGAATCAAACGCTAGTAATGGTGGAACATTAGCTGACTTTGCTCATGGTAGTATGGTTTCTGAATTTGAAGAAGCTGCTAAAAAACTAGAAGTAGGAAAATATACAACTACACCTGTTAAAACAACATATGGATATCATATCATTCTAAAAGTAGCTCAAAAAGATAAACCATCATTAAATACAGTTAAAGAAGATATTATTGAAGAATTAGCTAACGATAAATTAAATGATGATGCCACTCTTCAAATAACAGCATTAGAAGAATTAAGAAAAGATTATAAAGTAGAAATACAAGATGATACTTTAAAATCTCAATATGAAACTTATCTAAAGAATGCTAAAGAAAATATAAAGAAAAACAATCAATAAAGAAAAAGGAACTTCAAATTGAAGTTCCTTTTACATATCATAATTACTAAAACCCTTTTGATATAATTTTTGTTTTAACTTATATTCTAGTTCTTTACCAGAATATTTTTTACTTAACTGAGTTAATATTTTTTGATATTCTTTTTCATACACATTCTTATCATAAAAATCATATTTATTAATACATTCATTAATATAAGAACTTGTATATCCAAGTGATAATAAAAATGCCTGTATTTTTCTTTTTAATAAAGCGGCACCTTTATTATGATTAATTTTAATTTGTTTTTCAATAATTTTATTAATTCGTTCACATTCAATTTCTTTAGTATAAACACTTATTTTATCTAAAATAATATTATTATCTATTCCTAATTTTTCTAACTCTCCACATATTTTATTAGGTCCATAATTAGACATTAATATCTTATCATGTATAAAACTGTTAGCATAAGTTGCTTCATCCAAATAGCCCTGATTTTTAAGCATATCTAATACTTGATTAATATTATTACATTCATAACCTTTTTTCTTTAAATACTCTGTTAGTTCTTTAGAACTACGTAATCTAGTATTAATATATTTCAAAGCAATTTCATAGATTTCATATATTTGATTTTCTTTTTGAATAGTTTCTAATAATTCATCATTTATTTTTTTAGATAATAATAATTCATACTTTAAAATTAAATCCTCATGTATTTTTATTTTATTACCATCATCTAAAACAAGTACATACATACCATTTTTATTTTTTGTAAATTTTTCTATTTTCATAAAATCACCACTATATTAATTATACAAGAAAAAAAGATTAAAAACTTAATCTTTCTTCACAATAATTAAATTATTTTCAATTTCTTCTAATGCTCTACCAAGATTCTTTTTAGATACATACTTATATTCAGGCATTTGATAATGACCAGTAGCAGCCATTTGTTTACTTCTTTTACTAATAATATGAACAAGTTCATATTTTGAATCAATAATATTTAAAATCTTATCGATTGATGGATAAATCACTGTATCACCTTCCCTATAATTATAATAAACCGTAATAAAAAAGAGTACAAGCAATTTACATTAATTAGACAAAACTTGACATTATTTTCTATTTTTGATACTGGTAGAATTTAAAAAATCTTCCAAATTATATTCAGTATAAATACTACTAAACGAATTAACATATTGTTGAAATCTATTCAATTATAGATACTCCACTATCTATTAAATCATGAACTAAATCCTTATCAGTAATTTTATCACTAGGCCAAAAATCTAAATAAACAAGTTTATTATTATCTTTTCTAACAAACTGTGAAAATGTTGGGTCTATCAACAATCTAACTAAGTTATCATTATTCATATATTCAGCAATTAGTGCTACATGATCAACTCCAACTAATTCTTCTAAGTTCAAATAATAAACATGAACACCACTTAGTTTTAAAGAGATTTGATATTTAATTTGATTAGCAATATATTTGCAAAAACCATCAAGTTCTTCTACTTGATCAGTAAGTTTTCTTCTTTCTTCTAATACAATATTCTTTATATCTTTTGTTTTATCTCTAGTATCAATATTTAAAATTGAATTATAAAATGAATTAATATCAACCATATGTATAATCTCCTATATTATATATTATATATTATAACACCAACAAAAAAAGTCTTACGACTTTTTATCTAAAATTACATCAAACCCTTATTAGCATAATTTTTTATTTATCATCTTTATCATTAATTTTTTGTAATTGATATGGCTTAATTGTACCACTCAAAGAGGATAAATCTGTTTGAAAAAAGTAAGCATTAAATTCATTTTGCATTTCATTAAATATATTATTAAAAAAACTAGTAGATTCTATTAATTCATCTTGAGTAATAGCACCTGATGTGAATAAGTCTTGATTCTTTTTATTATGAAATACTGCCAATGACTGCATTACTTCTTTTATAATAAAGGGATTAGATTGTTCACCTTTAAGCATTGTATCTAATTTACTACATAACTCATAGTAACTATTATTTCCCATATATTTATCATAACAATCTTCTATATACCTAGAATTAAACATAATTCCATACAACATGTCATTTAATGGTTTAATATTTCCTAACCTATCAGTAACTTTAGCAGTTATTATACTTTGACCACTTTTTAAAATACTATCATAAGAATAGTTAATACCATTATTAAATGCCGCTATTGCTAACCTTGCTATACTAGTATATATACTATACCCATCTAAAATCAAACCATATTTAGCTATATTTCTATAGTTATGAGTTAAAATTTGATCAGCATTTAATCTATGGTTATTTTCATTATAAGCAATGGCTATTGAAGTAAGTAAATCAGTAATTGTTTCACAAAACATAACACCATATCTACTAAATTTTTTCTCTTCTAGTTTTTCCTCTACAATTGTTCCACCATGTACATAATACCTACAACCATTGTAATCATAAAACTTAGAATTATCACACATAATATGTTGCATAGCATGACAAAATTCATGGACACTTTCATGAGTTAATCTTTTCTGTTCTTCAATAGTAGAATCTTTATAACCATACATTTCAATAATATAATTTTGATTTTCATCAGCACAACAATAACCTAATGTTACAGAAGATAATATTGGATGTTTATCTTTTTGACCAATTATATTCAACTTAGTGCATTTACCAACAAAAATATTTTTAAGTTCTTTCTGCTGTTCAATATTATCACCACACATTAACCATACATTATAATTAATACCTTTTTCAATTAATTCTATATCCCTTGAATCTAAATACTTAACATCACTAAAAGTTTTCATACAATACCCCCAAAATACCAGCATATTATATCATTTTTTAATATAAATGTAAATATTGTTATCTCTAAACATCTCTATAATATCTTTAGCATAAATGGATTTAGCTATTTCATAACCACCAACTATTTCTTAAAATTTTTTCATCATAACACCATATATCGATTATCTGTAGTTCTTATAATATCAATACTGCAAAAAACAACATTTATTTTATCTAATATACTATTAATTGTTTCAAATATGTGTATTTTTTCTTCATCTTTTACATCTAAACTAGATTTTGAATCATTTGATAAATTAAACTTCCAACTATAAATATATTTTTGATCTAATTCTAAAATATTATTTAGTTCATCATTATTAATATTCTTAAAATAGTTAAAATTAAATCTTTCTAGTAATTCCTTATTATTACTATACACTACTGATAATTCCTTTTTATAAATTAATCCAATATATTTTTTGGCAAAGAAAAAAAGTCTTTCGACTTTTTATCTAAAATTACAACAAGAACCACATTGAACTTCACTGCACACATTTTCTTCACAGCATGAATAAGATGGTTGATAAGTATGTTTAAATACATGATGATTAACTATTTTTGTTCTCATAGGACATACGTGTGGAACTTCATGCACAATAGTACGATTTACAACTCTTTCTTGCATAGGTTCAATTATAGGTCTTTGTACTCCACCAGCCATTGGTTGAGCCATATTACCCATTTGATTATTAGCCATTTCGATGTTCATATCTACATCGATGTTTTCAGCATTAAAAGTGTTGTTTACTTCGTTTTGTCTATCGTAACAACAATTTCTAAACATGTTTCTTTCCTCCTATCTAGTTTATATTATTCGGAAAAAAAATAGTGTTATAATTGCTTAGCCCAAAATAAAAGAAATTAACCGATTATCAGTTCATTTCTTTTGAGTTACAGTATTATTTTCATAAGTTTGATTACACTTTTTTTCTAAATTACTAATAGTTTCCAAATCTGTATCCATTTGCCTCTTCTTCCATTTTATACAAATACTAGAAAAAATTCTATCATTAGCTGCATTCCATAAAATTCTAAAAGAATTTGTATCAATCATAGATATAACACAATAAGCAAAATGTTTAATATTATTAATATCTATAGGAACAAGATAATGACTTTGTGTTTCACAATAATAATTACTATCTATTTCATAAGAATTGTCAAAAAACAGACATTGAATTTCTTGTTCTTTTAAGTATTTTTCAAATTCATCCGCAACAAACCTACATTCTTCTCTAGTTGTAGAAACAGGTAAATCTAAACCATCTTTTTTAGCATACATATAAGCAGCTAAAATTTGATTAATATTATAATTAAAAAACTTTTCCATAAAATATTCACGTCCTAAAAGGGCATTTTAAAATTACCACTAGACATCTGTTTCATCATCTTTTTCATTTCTTCAAATTGCATTAAAAGTTTATTAACTTCTTGTACTGAAAGTCCACACCCTTTAGCTATTCTAGTCTTACGACTAGCCTTTATAATATCGGGATTTCTTCTTTCTTTAGGTGTCATTGAAAGAATAATTGCTTCAACATGTGCCATTTGCTTAGGATCAATATTAATATTATTAAGACCCATTTTCTTAGCACCAGGTAAAAGTTTTATAAGATTTTCAAGTGGTCCCAATTTTTTAATTTGTTTCATTTGTTTTAAGAAGTCCTCTAAATCGAATTTACCAGACTGCATTTTTTTAGCAGTATCCATTGCTTCCTTCTCATCTATAGCTTCTGTTGCTTTCTCTACAAGTGAAATAATATCACCCATACCTAGAATTCTTCCAGCCATTCTTTCAGGATCAAAATTTTCTAATCCATCTAGTTTTTCACTAACACCAATAAACTTAATTGGCACATTAGTTAAATGTCTTACTGATAGGGCAACTCCACCTCTAGTATCACCATCTAATTTAGTTAAAATTACTCCCGTTAAACTTAGTGCATCATTAAATCCCTTAATAACATTAATAGCATCTTGACCCATCATAGAATCAATAACTAATAACACTTCTTGTGGCTTAATTTCCTTTTGAATATTTTTAAGTTCATCCATTAATTCTTCATCAATATGAAGTCTACCGGCCGTATCTATTAAAACATAATCATAACCATTTTCTTTGGCATAACTAATTGCATTTTTACTTATTTCAACTGGATCTTTCTTACCTTCTTCATATACCTCAATCCCAAGTTGCTTACCAAGTTGCTTTAATTGGTCTATTGCTGCTGGACGATAAACGTCACAAGCTACAAGTAAAGGTTTTCTACTATGTTTCTTTCTTAAAAAATTAGCGAGTTTTCCAATCGTAGTTGTTTTACCTGAACCCTGTAAACCAACTAACATTAAAGTAGCTGGATTACCAACCATATTAAGTGTTGCACTTTCTCCACCTAATAATTCAGTTAGTTCATCTTTAACTATCTTAACAAATAAATCCCCAGGCTTAATACTTTTTTGTACTTCTTCACCAAGTGCTTTTTCCTTAACTGTATTAGTAAATTCCTTAACTACTTGATAGTTAACATCCGCTTCAAGCAAAGCTAAACGAATTTCCCTCATCATATCAGAAATATTATCTTCTGTAATTTTTCCATAACCTTTAATCTTATGAAGAGCATTTTGAAGTCTATCTCCAAGTGATTCAAACATACTATCCCTCCTTACAAACTACTACTATTATACAAAAAAAAGCTAATTATTACTAGCTTTTTATATTAATTATTAGTCCATTTACTAACAACATCACAACTACTACTTTGAGGAACTGGATTAGGCATCTCAAGTCTAGCTATTAGTGGTATCTTAAATCCTGTACCAAATACTAAACAATTACCAACTTGAAGTGATTTCTGTTTTTCAATAGTATCTTCCGTAATATTAGGAATCATTTTAGTAATATATTCAATATCTCTAGGATGGCTCATTTTGAAAATAATAAAATTAGAACATTGTGAGATAACAGTTTCAGATAAATCAACAGGTCTTTGGCTAATCAAAGACATAATTACTCCATACTTTCTTCCTTCCTTAGCTACTCTATCAAATATATTATAACCAAACAAGAACTCATCAGTATCTTTTTGTACATAACGATGTGCTTCTTCTAGTAAAATATTGAATGGAATACTACCTCTTTCCATCTTTTTAGAAAGTTCAAAAATAAGTCTTGTAAATATCTTAACTATACTCTTAGCAAATCCATCATCAACATCTTCTAAATTAAAGTTGACTATCTGATATTTTTTTCCATCACTAATAATCAAACTACTTATAAATTGATCAAGTCGTGCAAACTCTTTTACATCAAAGAACTTACTATTTGGTCCAATTACAAGTTCATGGAGCTTAACCCTTAAAGTAATTGCATCTGCATAAACATTTTGATTACGTAACCATCCCTCACTTATCAACGCAAAATTTAATGCTTTCTCTAAATCATTTAAAGTAAAATAATGCGTCTTTTCAGGTTCATATTGATTTAATTCTGGTTTAATAAATTTATTTACATATTCAGTAAGTAAAACTCTCTCTGAAAAATTATCAGAATTATCAATCAAAAAACAATCCTGAAGTTTTCTAGTATAACCAATTCCCTGCACAATAGAATTTAAGTTAAACTCATTAGTAGGGCAAGTATTTAAAATAGAAAATATTTCATCCCTTTTACTAGCAGAGCCCTGATTTGAATATAAAATAGTCATAATCGCATTAGCTATTAAATGATTTTGATAATTAACAGCCGCCTGATCTGATTGTGAAAATATTTTTACAAGTTTTAAAGTTTTTTCAAGAATAGATAACTGCGTATGAGTAGTACATGATAAAAGTAATGCCAAGTCTTCAACATTTAAAAGCCAAAGTGGTACTTTTAATATTTCATTTTCATAAGGACAATTACTATTAGTAGTAATAAGACGATAATGATAATTAAGATTTATTTCATTTATCTTAGAAAAAGCTGAGTAATATTCACCTGATGAATCAAAAATAAAGAAATTAGATCTATAAGGAACATAATTAGGATTAGAAAAAACATTCTGAATAATTCTAGCAATACCACAACTCTTACCACTACCAGTATTACCAAAGATACATATATGTTTACTAAATAATTCATTCATATTTACATATATATTTTTAGAATTATAAAATGGACTAGTTCCAAGTAATAAATTACCAATCTTTTCTTCTCCAACAATATATGAAAGTTCATTATCATTTAAAGAACGAACCCTACTATTTAAACTAGGCTTTCTTAAGATTCCACCAATAAACTTATCCCCAACTAATTCACCTAACATTTTAGCTTTAACATGATCAGGATGCATATCTTTTATCTCAGCTAAAATACACTTATTATCATCTTCCAAAACAATAGGCATATTCATAATATCAGCAAGTAACACACCATTATTAAGACTAATATCTACATCAGTATCACCAATATATAAGATTTTATCAAACATAACTACCCCTCCAAAAAACTAAACTAATTCTTCTATTCTTTTTCTTATTTCTGGATCAATATCCTTAAGGATTTTCTTAATTTCTATACCCTTTTTATATAAACCAAGTACTTCTTCATAAAACTCTAACTTTTCTTCTACAATCTTAATTTGTCCATGGACAGCATTTCTACTAATACCATTATTTTCAGCTATTTCAGCTAAAGACAAATCTCTAAAGCAATAGTCTTCATAATACTCACGTTGTTTATCAGTAAAAAGTAAAGAATAATAATCATATAAATTATTAAAATATATTTTCTTATTCATTATCCTCACCCATCATATCTTTAAATAATCCATAAATATAATTTTCTATATCAAATGGTTGTAAATCTTCTTTAGCTTCTCCTAAACCAATATATTTAACAGGAATATTTACTTCTTCCTTTATTGCTAATACAATACCACCTTTAGCAGTACCATCAAGCTTAGTTAAAACTATACCAGTGATATTAGTTATCTCTTTAAAACTTTTAGCCTGACTTATACCATTTTGACCTGTAGTTGCATCAATTACTAATAAAGTTTCATGTGGAGCATCAGGAATTTCACGTCCTATAACACGATTTACTTTTTCAAGTTCGTGCATTAGATTAACTTTATTCTGAAGTCTACCTGCCGTATCTATTAACACAACATCATAATTCTCTTCTTTAGCTTTTTGTAGTCCATCAAATACGACACTAGCACTATCAGCGCCCTCTTCTTTTCCAATAAATCCTACACCAACTCTAGTGCTCCATTCTTCTAATTGTTTAGTAGCACCAGCTCTAAAAGTATCTCCAGCAACTAATAATACTTTCTTACCCTCATTCTTCATTTTCCAAGCAAGTTTTCCAATAGTAGTAGTCTTCCCAACACCATTAACACCCACAAATAAAATAACTGTTGGTCCATTATTACTATAATGAATTTTACTTTCTAATATTTCATCATTTACATATATAATGAACAACTCATCAACAATAATTTCTTTTAATAAATTAGTATCCTCTATCTTTTCTTTACGAACACGATTTCTTAATCTATCCATAAATTCCATAACAGTATTGACACCAATATCAGCCATAATCAATATTTCTTCTAATTCATCAAAATATTCTTCAGTAACTTTATTATATCTAGAAGTTAAAGCCATCAAATTAGATACAAAACCCTTACGACTTTTACTTAAACCCTTTTCATATACTTTTACATCAGTTTTATTTGATGTTTCATTATTATCAACAACATCATTTTTAGTTTTAACTAAATCAACATCTAAATTAGTATCTTTAGTACTACTAAACATATTTTTTATCTTATTAAATAGTCCCATAAATCCTCCTGTATCATGATAATTATATCAAAAAAAAAGGGACTATTCTAGTCCTCTTTATATATTTCTACTACGTTTTTGATCATCACTATCCAAATTGTTATCAGCTAAACTACACAATGCCCCTCCAAGGTGAAAACTAGAATCACTATGCTCATAAGAATTTAAATAAGATTCAAATGAATTACTATCAATAAAAGTTACATCAATACTACTGCAATCACTTTTATCTTTTTTTACTTCTTTACTATATCTCAGGTCAATATCTAAATCAGTATCTGGTATACAAAAATCCATATCATTACCTTCCTTAAAATATTATATTCATAATTTAATTATACATGATTTATTATAAAAATCAACTTTACAGTGACAACAATGTCAATCATGAAAAAGTAATAGACAAAAATTAAAAAAGATAGTATAATGAGTATCGATTAGTTCTTATAACTTGAACTTAAGAAAGGAGAAAAATTTATAAATGAAATCAAACACTGAAACAAAAATTATTGTTTTAGGTGGTTTAGGTGAAGTCGGAAAAAACATGTATTGTTTAATGCATGAAGATGAAATTGTTATTATTGATGCGGGAATTCGTTTTCCAGAGGGAGAACTATTTGGTATAGACTATGTCTTACCTGATTATACTTTTTTAAAACAAAATGAAGAAAAAATTAAATGTTTAATTATTACACATGGCCATGAAGACCATATTGGAGCAATACCATTTATATTACAGACTGTAAATATACCAGCTATCTATGCTCCAAAACAAGCAAAAGAATTAATAGCTATTAAACTTCAAGACCGTAATATTCGTTATGATAATTTATTTGCTTATACAGATAAAGATATTTTAAAATTTAAACATTTTGAAATAGAGTTTTTTAGAACTACTCACTCAATACCCGACTCACATGGAATTTACCTAAAGACACCTAATGGTAGTGTAATAACTACAGGTGATTTTAAATTTGACTTAACACCAATAGGACCAATGGCTGATTTACATAAAATGGCCGAACTAGGAAAACGTGGTGTAGATTTATTAATTAGTGATTCAACTAATGCCTTAAATGAGGGAATGTCAATTAGTGAATCAAAAGTAGATGGTGCATTAACAGATATATTTGACACTTATACATCAAATAGGATTATTATCGCAACATTTGCATCTAACATTTATAGACTTAAACATATTGTTGAAACTTGTTTTAAACACAATCGTAAAATATGTGTGTTTGGTAGAAGTATGGATAATAACATTAAAATTTCTATCGAAGGTGGTTATATAGACCATAAAGAAATAATTATTACTCCAGAAGAAGCTAAAAATTTAAAACCAAGTGAAGTTTGTTTCTTATGTACTGGTAGTCAAGGTGAACCACTTGCTGCTTTATCTAGAATGGCCGATGGTACATTTAGACAAATATCTTTAAGACCGGATGATATCGTAATATTCTCATCCAGTCCTATACCTGGTAATGCTACAAGTATTGCTAGAACTATTAATAAATTATATTTAAAAGGTATCAAAGTATTTACTAATACCTCATTAAGTGAATTACACACATCTGGACATGCTAACCAAGAAGAACTAAAATTAATGATTAGATTGATTAATCCAAAATACTTAATGCCATTCCATGGTGATTATCGTATGTTAAAAAGACATGCCAATTTAGGAGTAGAATGTGGTATTCCAAAAGAAAATACTTTTATTCTTGAAAATGGTGATATTTTAAATATGAAAGATCATGTAATTACCAAAGCCAAAGAAAAGGTATCAGGAGAAGACATATATGTTGATGGTAACCGTATTGGTGAAGTTGGTAGTGTTGTTCTAAGAGATAGAAAAATAATGGCAAATGATGGTATTTTAGTAGTAATAGCTAATATTAATATTGATAAAAGAAATCTATTAATTAAGCCAAATATAACTACTCGTGGTTTTATTTTAGTAAATGAAAATGAAGAACTAATTAAACAAATAGAAGAAGAAGCTTATAATATTATCAAAGATAGACTAGACAATAGTAAAGATGGTATATCTGAAATAAAAAGTAAAATTATAAGTGATTTAATTCCTTTTATTGAAAATAAAACCGGTCGTAGACCTATTATATTACCTGTAATTATTGACATAAAAAAATAATCCACAGTTTTGTGGATTATTTTTTATTCTATCTTCGTTTCAACTTCACGAGTAGATGTAGCCGTAACTTTCTCCTGACTCCACTCACTCCACTCGCTCCATACTGTTTTTTTACATGTTTTATAACAAGTTTGACAACACTTATCAGGTTCATTAAAAGTATAACCAGTAGGACAAGTTAGAGATAATTTTGCTGATTCAGACCTAACGCAATTACACATATAAGCATCACATTGGTAATTCTCATAAGTTGCTGTACGATAACGGTAATAAGTTTTACCATTAATATCCATAACTATAATTTTTCTTTGCTTTTCAGTATAATTACCAACCTTATCAAAAACAGTATAGGTAACAGTATATTCACCAGCAACAGATGTATCAATACTATCAGGAACCACGACATAATTTCCACCTATACCAGATCCATTACCATCAGTGGTAGATACACCATTTCTAAGTGAAAACTTACTACCAAGTTGTACAGTAGTAGTACCCTCAAAAGATATTATTGGAGCATCCTTATCAATATTTTGAATAGATACTGGTGTTATTTTACTAGTTCTACCATTAATATCCTTAACAACTATATAAAATTCACCATTACTAGGCACTTCATAAGTATTAGATTCTTGATAATTCTTACCACCATCAAACGAATAAGAAGCTATATTTCCATCCTCTGTATTAACAGTAATAATAACATTAGTACTTGTCCACTCTGTACTAGAAAGTGTATATCTAGGATATTTAATTAATGGTTGATTTTTAATATCAACTATTAATAAATAGGTAAAAAGTCCAAGCATAATAACACTAAATACAATAATACATATCAAAATAGTTTTTTCCCTTTTATGAGTATTTCTTAGAAAGCTTTGATACATGATAACACCCCTTTATCCTAGTAAAAATATAACACAGTTTAATTAATTTGTATAGAAAAAGAAGCAATTATTTTGCTTCTTCTTGTGCTCTAGTCTCACGAATTACCGTAATTTTAATAGTTCCAGGATATTGCATTGTATCTTCAATTTTTTCTTTTATGTCACGTGCAATCTTATGAGCAGTCAAATCATCAATTTCTTCAGGTTTAACAACTACTCTAAGTTCACGTCCAGCCTGAACAGCAAATGTTTTATCAACACCCTCAATATCATTACCTATTGCCTCTAATTGTTCAAGTCTCTTAATATAATTTTCTAATGAATCATTTCTAGCACCAGGACGTGATGCTGAAAGGGCGTCAGCGATAGCCACAATTACAGAAATAACACTAGTAGCTTCACAATCACCATGATGAGATGCAATAGCATTAATAACAACATCTGACTCTTTATATTTTTTAGCTATATCTACACCAATTTCAACATGGCTACCTTCTATTTCATGGTCAATAGCTTTACCTATATCATGAAGTAATCCAGCTCTTTTAGCTAAAGTTACATTTTCACCTAACTCACCAGCAATAACTCCAGATAAATGAGCAACTTCAATAGAATGCTGTAATGCATTTTGCCCATAACTTGTTCTAAAATGAAGTTTACCAATTATTTCAATAAGTTCAGGATCAACTTTCGTAAGTCCTAGCTCAAATAAAGCATTATTACCATATTCAATAATCTTAGCTTTCATATCTTTGCTTACTTTATCATAAAGCTCTTCAATTCTAGTTGGATGAATTCTTCCATCTTTTAATAAAGTCTCTAATGTTATTCTAGCTATTTCTCTTCTTAAAGGATCAAAGCTAGATAACACAACAGCTTCCGGAGTATCATCAATAATTAAATCAACACCAGTAATAGCTTCTAACGTACGAATATTACGACCCTCTCTACCAATTATTCTTCCCTTTAAATCATCATTAGGTAAAGTAACAGTAGTAATAGTTTGTTCATTTGCCACATCTGATGCAAACTTTTGCATAGAAGAAACAAGTAAATTTTTAGCCTTTTTATCAACTTCTAATTTTGCCTCATTTTCACTTTCTTTAATATAGGCAGCAATTTCCATAGACATTGCTTCCTTTACTTTACTCATAACCATTTCTTTAGCTTTTTCTTTACTTATACCTGAGATATCTTGAAGTAAATCTAGTTGTTGTTGTTTAATTTCTTCCACTTTAACTTGCTCATCTTGGATTTGTTTTTGTTTTTCAAATAATTTATTTTCACGTTCATCCAAAGTTGACTCTCTTTTTTGATAAAGTTCATCACGTTTATCCATATTTTGTTCACGTAAAATAAGTCTTTCTTCAGATTCTTTTAATTCTTGTTTTCTTTCTTTAACTTCCTTATCATAATCTAATTTCAATTTATGAATTTCTTCTTTAGATTCTAAAATAGAATCTCTCTTTAGTTTTTCAGCTTCTTTACGAGCTTTTTCTATAATTGTTTCAATCCTTTTATTAGCATTATTTTCTCTAATAGAATTTAAAATAATATTTAAAACAAAACCAACAATCAATCCAATAACGACTAGTAAAATGGAGATAATTATTTTCATCATAATAAATCCTCCATTTCATATATGTTAAATTATTATTTAATCATAACATCTAACTCTATTGTAAATAGATTTCAAAAATAAGTCAAGAAAACTTCAAAAAGAAAAAGGCAATTACGCCTTTTTCTCTTCATGATACTCTTTTTCAGTATTAACATTCCAAATATTATCCTTTTTAGAACTACCATTTATAATATTTTTAACTGTTTCAAAAGAAGTTACCATTGAATGATCCATATTATTATATCTATGTTGACCATTTCTACCAACACAGTACAAATTATCATATTTATTCAAAAACTTAATTAATTTATCAATCTCAGCATAAGTATCAAAATATGCAGGATATGCTTTTTTTACTTTTTCTCTATGATGGTCCAAAACATCTTTTTCTTTAATAATACCCATAGATACAAGCTCATTAGTTGCAAACTCAATACACTTCTTATCTGACATATTCCAAAAATCATCATTTTCATTACAGAAATATTCAAGTCCTATCCATACAGTATCATCAGGATTTTTAACCATATATGGACTCCAGTTATTAAATATTTGAATTCTACCTAATTTAACATCAGGTTCTTGAACATAAATCCAACAATCAGGTACAATATTACCTAATGTTTTAATATTAGTTTCATTCTTTAAATTTAACTTTTTAACTAACAATCCTACTGTAACAAAATCACGATAAGGAAGACCATTAGCTATTCTCTGAATATTCTTAGGAACATTACCATTAATATCATTTACTAAATCTTTAAGTGGCATAGAAGAAATAAAAATGTTTCCTTTTATTTCAACTTCAGTACCATCATTATCACAAACAACAGAAACAATCTTATTATCTTTTGTATTTATTTTAACAACTTTATGTTTCTTTAATACTGTTCCACCCATATTTTCTATTTCTTGACTTACAGTTTCCCACAATTGACCTGGTCCGTATTTTGGATAAATAAATTCTTCAATTAAGGAAGTTTCTTTCTTACCACCATTTATATGGAAGGTTTTCTTAAACATATCCTTTATTACAGCAGTAATAGATAGTCCCTTAACTCTTTGACTACCCCAATCAGCTGATATTTCTCTAGGATGTCTACCCCAAAGTTTCTCTGTATATCCTTCAAAAAACATACTATATAATTTTTTTCCAAAACGATTAATATAGAAATTCTCAAGTGAATCTTCTTTTTTCTTAACAACAGTACTCTTTAAATAACTAAAGCCACTAGCCATAGTTCTTTTAAATCCCATATTTTTAAAGGTTTCTTTTTTCATACTAATTGGATAATCAAAAAATTTCTTTAAATAATAAATTCTAGAAACACGATTTCTAACTAGCATAACACGATCTTCTTTTTCAGGATCTGGACCACCTTCAACTAAAGGTTTCTGTTTCTTTAATTTCTTATCATCATAACTAGGTTTACCTTGTAAAGGTAAAATTTCCTTCCAAAAATTCATAACATCTTGATCTTTTGAAAAGAAACGATGACCACCAATATCCATTCTATTACCATGATATTTAACAGTTCTTGAAATACCACCAATTTCATCTGTTTCCTCTAAAACAACTACATCATATTTTTTACTTTGTTTTAATAGTTCATAACCAGCAGTTAATCCTGCAGGACCAGCACCTATAATAACCACTTTTTGTTTTTTCATAATACCCACCTACTTAATAATTTTATATAATCCCTTTCTTGCTCCAAAGTTCCAAATAAACACTAATAACGTTGAAATTATTTTACTTAACATATAATAAATATTAAATGTATCAGTAAAAATACTCATCAACAATGTATCTATTCCTAAACCAACTACACCAATAATAGCATATATAATAAACTCTTTTGATGTACTTAGTGAAACCTTATCTTGAAAGACTAATAGCTTACTTAAAATATAATTAACTATCAATCCTAAAGTAAAAGATATAATATTTGAAACTAAATAATAAATGTGACATACATCAGTAAATATAAATAGCATTCCAATATTAACAACAGCTGCCACTCCACCAACAAAGAAATAACGAATAAACTGAAGTAAACTATTATCAGTTTTTTCAATAAACATTTTATAAATTAACTTCTTCATAACTTCTCCTACATATAGCTTCTATACAAAACGAATATATTCATAAGTTGAATAAAAATTATCATTACAGTAACGAATCTAGTATTATCTTTAAACTTAATCTTAATCTTATCAGTAGCTACTATAATAAATGGTAATAACATAAATGGTAAAAAATATCTACCCTGCACCCCTGATACAAAATGGCTACCAACACTATTCCAAGTTAAATATTCAACTCCAAATACACACATAACTAAAATAAAAGTAATAAATAAAATCAAGTATTTGCTTGCCTTATTAAAGTAATCTTTATGATCCATAAACATAGTAACAAAGAATAAACCAATGTATAAAATATACGGTATAAACATAAGAGATATATGATAAGAACCTAATACTTTACCAAAAAATTCTGAAAAATAATTTCCTTGACGTCTATAAATGGAATTGATAACTGCTATTATAAAATTCCAAGGTTTTGTAAGAACATTTTTTACTTGTCCAACAGCATCAATATCACTTTTAGAAACTATTGTAGCAAAATCACATTTATAACCAAGACCGATGTAAATACCTATACCAACAACAATCAGTGATAAGAAAACACTAAGTAATACAATTTTTCTATCTTTTTTATTTTGATAAAGATTTCTAATTAAGCAAAGAAGTAACAGCAATGGAAAATAAATAAATTTGGCCGTAGCTAACATAATCATTAGTATAAACAAATAAAAGGTATCTTTAGTTTCCACTTTTTTCTTTTCAAATTTTAAATATAATATATAACTAATCCATAATAAACAAATTAAATTAGTAAAACAATCCGCACCAATTGATGACATTGTTTGAAGCATCATTGGATTAAACAAATAAACAAGTAAAAATATCTTTTTAAAAGGAAATATTTTAACCATGATATAACCAATAATCCAAAAGAATATCAAATTAAACAATTTAGCTATATACAATGATATATAAAGATTCAAATTTAAGAGTGTGCCAAGCCTTAATCCCAAACTAGAAAACATATAATTTGTTGGCATATTAATTACAGTATAAGTAAATTCACTACGTACACGATACAAGTCATTATAATTTGTATCTGTTTTCATTATACTATAAAAAGGTTTTATTTTTAACATTGTAACATGGTATTTAACATCAAAAGCTCTTGGAACATCAACAATAGCTTTATTATCAGAATCTTTTCTAGTAAAAAGATGACCTTGAGATAAATCAATATTCTTAATTATTTGAGCAGCATCATCAGTTATACGAAATGGAGCTAAGAATAAACTATATAAAATACCTATTGGTATAGCAAGCATCAAAAAAATATGTTCCATTTTTTTAGAATTAAGACGGTACAAATGATAAAAATTAATACCCAACATAATAAAAGCAACAAAAGCTAAAATAATCCATAAAATTTTCCTATCAATTCCATATTTGAAAGCTAAAATTCCTACAATAAGAGACAAGAAAAATTCTGAACAATAGAGTAATATATTCTTCTTTATCATTTTTACCACCTACTACATTTCAAATATAGCATAATAACAAAAGGTAAACAAGAATAATTTAAAAAAAGAATGCAAAATATATGCATTCTAATTATTTTTTTTCTTTTTACCTATACCATAAAATTCTCTTATTTGATTTTCCATTTCATCACGAAGTTCAGGATGATCCTTTAAGAATAACTTAACATTTTCCTTACCTTGTCCGATTTTTTCTCCCTTATATGCATACCAAGCACCAGATTTTTCTAAAACACCACACTCTGTTCCTAAATCAATAATTTCACCTTCATGACTAACACCTTCACCATACATTATATCAACAACTGCTGTTTTAAATGGTGGAGCAACTTTGTTTTTAACAACCTTAACATTAGTACGATTACCAACAATATTATCACCAATTTTAAGAGATTCACTACGTCTTACATCTAAGCGAATAGTTGAGTAAAATTTAAGGGCACGTCCACCAGGAGTAGTTTCAGGATTACCAAACATAACTCCAACTTTTTCACGTAACTGATTAATAAAAATAGCTGTTGTTTTAGTTTTACTAATAGTACCAGAAAGTTTACGTAGTGCTTGACTCATTAATCTTGCTTGAAGTCCAACATGACTATCACCCATCTCACCATCAATTTCAGCTTGAGGAACAAGGGCAGCAACTGAATCAATAACTACGATATTAACAGCTTCACTTCTAACCAAAGCTTCGCAAATTTCTAATGCTTGTTCACCAGTATCAGGTTGAGCAAGTAACAATTCATTAATATCAACACCTAAATTTTTAGCATAAACAGGATCAAGTGCATGTTCAGCATCAATAAACGCAGCACGTCCACCATTTTTTTGAACTTCTGCTATAGCATGTAGTGCAAATGTTGTTTTACCACTTGATTCAGGTCCATAAATTTCAATAATTCTACCTTTAGGATATCCACCTACTCCCATAGCTATATCCAAAGTTAAACTTCCACTAGAAGTAACATCTAGTTCCATATGTTTGTTGTCACCTAATCTCATAATAGAGCCTTTACCAAACTGTTTCTCAATGTCACTTAATACTTTTTCTAGTGCTTCATTTTTTTCTATACTTTTTGCCATAAAATCCTCCTAATTTTGACTTACATTTATATCATACCCTAATCTAAATAAAAAATCAACATTTTTTCAAACAAATGTTTTATTAATTTCAAAAAAATTATTAGAACAAAAAAAGAAAATTGCTTAAGGCAATCTTCTAAATTCCATCCATTTTATCTACCAATTTATTGTTTTAACTCTCAGAAAAAATTATTTTTTTATTTAATACATAATACTGTACCATTGAAACAAGTGACATAATAGTAGCAAAATAAATAAATAATAAATCAACGCGAATATTAAAATAAATAAATGGTACATCATAGAAAAATAATAAAACCATTCCAACCATTAAACTGGCAGTTTTAATTTTTCCAGATTTAATTGCAGCCACAACTTTTCCCTTAGAAGCAGCTTCCATTTTAATAGCATTAACAACAATATCACGTACTACTACAACTACAGGAACAATAGGACTAATCAATCCTTCAGCAGCAAAAATAATCAAAATAGGATTAACTAATACTTTATCAGCAATAGCATCAAGCATTTTACCAGTATCAGTAACCTGGTTATTTTTTCTAGCTAAATATCCATCAAAAAAGTCAGTAACACTAGCTATAATAAAAATAACTCCAGCTACAATATACCTAATATCAATATCAAGTTTACCACGAATAACAGGTAAACTAACTCCTATTGCATCAAATGGAAAAATCAATAATATCATAACCACAATAGCTAATATAATTCTAGTAACAGTTAACTTAGTAGGTAAATTCATAAACAGCATTCACACTTCTTCCCTTTAATTCTGTTGATATATTTTCTTTTTTATTATTAACTCTAAACCAAATAAAAACAGATATAAATATAATTAAAACAATTACTATAGAGACAAGTAAAGGTTTTACTTTAACTTTTTCAAAACTAAATTTGGGCTTTCTAATTACGGTATAAGGTGAAACAATTTTAGGTTTTTCATCAGTTTCTTTTTCTTTAGCTAGTCTTCTAGCTTCCAAAATATCATCCAAAGAAATCTTAGAAGTATGTTCAAACATAAAATCATTAAATTCATCAAGAATACTATCAGTTTGAACTCCTAAATACTTACCATAATCTTTTACTAAATCTTTTAAAACATACAAATCTTTAAAAGCTTTAATATTACCTTCTTCAATATTTTCCAACTGAGTAACAGATAAATTCAAATCATCTGCTGCTTCTTCAATACTAACACCATTATTAATTCGAGAAGTTTTTAAAAATTCCCCAATTTCCTTCAAGTTATTCACCTCTAATCAATAATAAATACTTTATAAGCCATGTTCTGTACCTATTACTAGGCGACAAACATTTATCTATCGATTTCTCGATCCCTGACATCGTTAAATTCCTAGTCAAAGCTCCCCTACCAAAATTTGGGTTTCTCACTCGTTGGGTTTACCGCGTTTCACTCTCTTCTTTCGAAAAGATATCGTCACTGTGGCACTTTATAACTACTCATTCCATATTATTAACTTAGGAATTTTCGTTGCCGTTAGCTAATGCTACCTAAGGTTATTTTTTCCCTTAGAACGAACACTACAATCATCTCAGACTGTGTGAGCATGGACTTTCCTCTATATTATAAAAATATAGCGTTTGTCAAAGTATTATTATTCAGATTCTTCCTTATCTCCCTTGCCGTAAACTATTTTTTCTAAATTAGAAACTCTTCTCAAAATATCTAAATTAGTAACCTCTTTATCACCAGTCTTAGCAATATCAATACTCATTTTAACATTTCTAAGTTCTTGTTTCAAATTCATAATTTCTTTTAAATTATCTTCTTTTTCTTTTTCTAAAGTTCTGATAATTTCATAAAAGTTTTCATAGTCACCAATAATCTCATCTAAAAATTGATCAACTTCTTTCAAACGATAACCTCTTGTATCAATTTTAAAATCCTTTTCTAAAATATCTTGAGGAGTTAATGAAATCTTACCCTGTATCATTACTAATCACCATTCCCTTACGATAATATTATCACAAAAATATAAAGAAATGTCAATTAATATAAAGTAATAGAAAAAGTTCCTAAAAACAATAATTAAAACAAATAACTAATTAAAGAATCCAGCATATTATAACATAATCAACCTCTAATAACAATTCTAAAAATAAAATTTTTCAATTAAATAACTATCAGCCTTATCCTTTACCATTTCTAAAACTTGATAATTATTAATAGTCCAAGCTAAAACTGGCTTCTTCAAACGAAATTTTTTAATAGATGAATAATCCAAAAGATGATAATCAACAGATATAAAATCTGGGTTTAAACCTGAAAGTAATATTGTTTTCCTCACCATCCAATCATAAATAGATTTTTTTCTATTTGCTATCAACAAACCTGTTAAATAATCTGTATTATGCAAAAACCAATGAACTATTCGAACATCAAACGATTTAATAACGTAGTCATATTTATAATTATTCAAAATATCAACAATCTTCTTACAATAACTAACATAATTAGTATTAAAACTTCTCTTAACTTCAATAATAATAGGAACTTTACCATTAACTAACTTTAATACATCTGTAAACAATGGTATATGTTCATTAGTATTAGGAAAAGATAGTTTTCTAAGTTCATCATAGTCATAACTTTCTATAGTCCTATCAATGTTAAATAGCCTTTTTAAATTATCATCATGAAAAACTATAATTTTATCATCTTTCAAAATGTGTAAATCCAATTCTATTGGAACCCTCTTTGATATTGCTAGCATAAAAGCAGGAATAGTATTTTCAATCGTAGTATCTGTTTGAATACCACGATGAGCTATATACAAGTTTTTTAAATTATCACTTTTCATATTTACCACCAATGAACATTATACCTCTTTTTGATTATATTTACTTGTATAAGTAATCAATTTAGACTGAATAACTTTATGTTCCATTTTATTTATAATTTCAATAACGTGTAAATAATTCATATAATAGCCTCCTACTATCATTATAAAATATATTAATAATAAAATCAGTTTTTCGACAAAAGCAGTCAAAAAAAGAGCTAAATCAAAATATTATTTTTTAAAGTAAAAAAGTTGGAAAAAAAGTAATAGTATAGTATAATATGATATAGGTGATTAGATGGAATATAATAAAGAAATACCTTTAAAAGACATTCTAAAAAATAAACAAGTATTTCATAACAATCGTGGTATGAGTTTAGAAAACGATATTAACATATCTAACGAATACTATATTGATACCAAGAAAGCTTTTATATACAAAAAACCTACTCCAATTAAAATAGTTAAGGTTAATTATCCATCCAAAACTAATAAAACTGGACGTATAACTATAAAAGAAGCTTACTTTGAATCACCATCAACCACTGATTATAATGGTTTATATAAAGGAAAATACATTGACTTTGAAGCCAAGGAAACAAACAATAAAAGTTATTTCCCACTGGAAAATATTCATAAACATCAAATAGAACACTTAAGAAATATAATGGAAAATGGTGGAATTAGTTTTTTAATAGTACGATTTACAGAATATAATAAAACGTTTATATTATTTAGTAATGACTTTTTTAATTACATCGATAATAACACTAGAAAATCAATTCCATATGAATATTTCATAGAAAAAGGATATGAAATAAAAGAAAAGTATTCTCCAAGATTAGATTACCTAGAAATTATTGAAAAATATATAGAAAAAGAATATACGGAGGTATAGGATAATGACTAAAATAAAATCTAAAAATATAAAGAAAAAGAATAATAGAAGAAAAAATATCAAATTTAAACTTGAAAAACCTTTAATTATAATTTCAGTTATAGTTTTAGCACTTATTATACTTAGCTATATAACGTTCGGTTTATATATGACTATTATTTTAACGGTAGGAATACTATTCATATTAGGAATAGCTAGACTTCTTGATAATGTTAAATCAAAACCTAGACGTAGAAAGATATTAAATATACTTTTAATTATATTTTTCGTTATCGCAATAGCTATTGTTTTATTTATAGCAGCATTCTTTATCAAAATTATTAAAGAAGCTCCAAACTTTGATATAACCAAACTAAATAAAAGAGAAGCAACTATTCTTTATGATAAAGATGGTAATGAATTTGCTCGTATTGGTACTGAAATGCGTGAAAATATAACTTATGATGACTTACCAGAAGTATTCATTGATGCTTTAATAGCAACCGAGGATTCAAGATACTTTCAACATAACGGATTTGATGCACCACGTTTTATAAAAGCAAGTATTGGTCAATTATTAGGAAATAAAGATGCCGGTGGAGCATCAACTATTTCAATGCAATTAATCAAAAATACTTATACCGGTAAAGAAAGCAAAGGAATAAATGGTATAATCCGTAAATTCACTGATATATATTTAGCTGTATTTAAACTTGAAAAAAACTTCAGTAAAGAAAAGATTATCGAATATTATGTAAACAATTATGATTTATCAAATAATGCACTAGGAGTTGAGATTGCTTCTAAAACACTATTTAATAAAAGTGTAAGAGATTTAAATTTATCAGAAGCTGCATTATTAGTTGGTATTTTTAATAACCCAACTGCTTACAATCCATTCTATCATCCATATAGTGCATTCGTAAGAAGACAAGAAGTATTAGGATTAATGGTAAAACACGGTTACATTACCCAAGAAGAAGCAAATGTAGCTAATTCAATACCAATTGATTCTCTATTAACAAAATCAACGACAACTCTAGCATATCAAAGTTATATTGACACTGTAAGAGAAGAATTAATCAACAAATATGGTATTAATCCTACTACTACTTCACTTTTAATTTATACAAATATGGATAGAGATAAACAGCAGGGATTAGATGATATCTTTAATAGTAAGACATTTAAATGGCCTAATGATAAAGTAGATAGCGGTGTTGCTGTTGTTGAAAACAGTACTGGTAAAATTGTAGCAATAGGTTCAGGTCGTAATAAAACAGGAGCCTTCCAAAATAATTTAGCTACACAGGCAAAAAGACAAATAGGATCTTCTGCTAAACCAATATTTGACTATGGTCCAGCAATCGAATATTTAGGATGGAATCCATATACACAAATACTTGATGAACCATGGACATACTCAACAGGACAATCAGTTACCAATTCAGATAGCCAATATAAAGGTTGGATGAGCATGAAAACAGCACTAGCACAATCACGAAACGTTCCCGCTGTAAAAACATTCCAACAAGTAAGTGCACAAGTTGGAAATCAAAAAATTATAGAATTCGCTACTAACTTAGGAATAACCCCTCAGATAGAAAATGGACACTTATACGAAGCTCACGCTCTTGGTGCATTCGATGGTACTACTCCACTACAAATGGCCGCTGCATATGCTGCCTTCGGAAACGGTGGTACTTACAATGAACCATTAAGTGTCAATAAAATAGTTTATCGTGAAGACAATACTGTTAAAACTTTTAGAAGTACTGAAACCAAAGCTATGAGCGAAACAACAGCTTATATGATAACTGATATGTTAATAGAAGCAGTTAATACTGGATTAAGTGGAGCAGCTAAAATGAGTGGTGTTACAGTAGCAGCCAAAACTGGTACTACCAATTTCGATGGTGCTACAAAAAGACAATATAACTTACCAGCTGGTGCTATTAACGATGCTTGGGTAGTTGGGTATGACCCTGAATATACTATTTCAATGTGGTATGGATACAAAAAGATTACAGATGGACACAACAAAGCATCAACAGCAGGAAACGAAAGAACTAAACTATATAGAGCACTTGAAAATGTTGTTTTCAAAAAGAATAATACTAAAGAATTTACCGTACCAAGTAATTTAATAAACGTATGTGTTGAAAAAGGAAGTAACCCAGCTGCTCTTCCAAGTGCTGGAACTCCTGCTGACCAAATAACATGTGAATATTTTGTAAAAGGAACTGAACCAACAGAGTCATCATCAAAATATGATAAATTAAGTACTGTTAATAATTTAAAAGTTACTTATGATGAAAATACTAAAAAAGTAACAATAAGTTGGTCTAAACAAAATACGCCAACAGCTAACGAAAGCTTTGGAGAGTTTGGTTACAACGTATACTATGGAGATGTATTACTAGATTTTACAACAGATAATTCTTATACAATACAAGCAAATTCAAACATCTCAGGAACATATAAAGTAGTTACAACATTTAAGAATTATTCAGGAAATCAAAGTGACCCTGCAGTATACAATTTCGAATATAAAAACCCTAACGAAGATACAGCAGTATATACATTAATTATATCTGGAACAAATCCAATAACCATATCTGCAACAGATACATATAACGATTTAGAAATACCTGTTCAATTATTAAAAAATGGAACTTCAATAAATTCAGAAGTAAATATTAAAAGTATTCTTACTTCAACTATTAAAGATCCAAACGGAAATACAATTTCAGCAATTAATGGTAGTGCAGAAAATCAATTAGCTACAGGTACCTATACAATTACATATACTGTTACATATAAAGAAAAAACATATACAACTACAAGAAAAATTATTGTAAGTTAAAAGGACACAAGTCCTTTTTTAATGTAACAAAGCAATACTTATCATCATAAAAACAATTCCAACTACAAAATATATAAATGTACGAATATAATTTTTATATTTTAAACTAGAAGGCAACAATTCATAAATAGAAATCTGCAACATTATACCAGCTATAATAGCATAAAGACATCCCATAAATAAATCACTATTAAAGTTTATTAAAAATATAGAAGCAAAAACTGCACCTAAAAATTCACTCATTCCCGAAACTAAAGTGTACAAAAATGCCTTAATTTTACTGTTGGTACTATAATAAATAGGTATAGCCACTCCTATTCCTTCAGGAATATTATGAAGAGCTAGTGCTGTAGCCAAAGTTATACCTAACTTAATATCATGACTTGATGTCAAAAAAGTAGCTATACCCTCTGGAATATTATGAAACATAATAGCTAACATAGATATCATACCTACTCTATACAAACCAGAATCACTATAAGAATTATCAGGCAAATACTTATCAATCAACATCGAAAAAACAATTCCCAAAACAACACAAACACTAACCATCAAAAATGAAGGAACCGCATAATATACAGTACTTATATTCAAAAAAGAAGAAGGTATCAAATCAACAACAGATATTAAAAACATAACCCCACTTGCAAAAGCCAAAGAAGAGATTAATACTTTATTAGATTTATTATTTAAATAAATAAACAAATAACCTATCAATGTTGAACAACCAGCTAAAAAAGTTAATATAAAAGGCATCATTCTATCACCAATTAATTATATGCATACGCTATAATTTTTTGTATTTATTTGTTATAATTATAGTCGGAGGTACAAAATGAAAAAAATATTTGCAGAATTCAAAGAATTTATAGCCCGTGGTAATGTAGTAGATTTGGCTGTTGGTGTCATTGTTGGATCAGCTTTTGGTAAAATTGTTACATCACTAGTAAATGACATATTAATGCCTATAATTGGTGTAATATTAGGAGGAATCAATTTTACAAACTTAACTCTAAAATTTAAAGATGCCACCATTTATTATGGTAACTTCATTCAAAATATTATTGATTTCTTAATTGTTGCTTTTTGTATTTTTATTTTTGTAAAAACAATTAATGCCATTACTGAAAAAACCAAAAAGAAAGAAGAAAAGGAAGAAACGCCACCAGCTAAAAGTGACGAAACTATCATATTAGAAGAAATTAGAGATTTGTTAAAAAAGAATAAAAAAACAAAATAGATACTGTATAAAAAGCAGTATCTATTTTTTACATATATCCCTAAGTTTACAATCTTCACATAATGGTTTCTGACTTTTACAATAATATCTCCCAAACAAAACCATTTGTAAATGTCTTCTACTCCATTCATCTTTAGGGAAAAAGCTTTGAAGCTTATCCTCAACTTCCAGTACAGAACTATCCTTTTTAGCAATACCTAACCTCTTACTAACCCTTTCAACATGAGTATCAACAGCTATATTATGTTCCTTAAACCATTCACTTAAAACAACATTAGCAACTTTCCTACCAACACCAGGCATAGCTTCAAGTTTACTTCTATCATTAGGAACAACACCATTATATTGGTAATACAAAATATTAGCTATATCAAGTAAGTACTTAGCCTTACGATTATAAGTACCAATAGAACGAATTATACTAATAATATCTTCAAGCTTAGCATCCTTAAGCTCTTCAAGAGTCTTATACTTATCAAATAAAACACTAGTCACCAAGTTAACACTCTTATCAGTAGCTTGAGCACTAAGCATAACAGCAATTAATAATTCATAATCCTTATTATATAAAAGTTCACATTTAGGATTAGGAAACAATAAATCAAGATAATTACTAGTTAAATCAATCTTCTCCTTCTTCGTCATCAAACCAGTCATAATCAAACAACTCCAACTTTTCTTTTTTCTCTTGTTTCTCTCTAAAATTAATACGATTTTTTTCTACATCTTTAGCATTTTTAATTCCCTTTTTACCCCATTCATATAAGATTTTATCAATATATCTTAAATTACATACACCACTATAAACAGCTTCTTTTAACGCTTCAAGTATTAATTCTTCACTAGTACCATCCTCTAACCAAGCAGATATAATTTCATATTCAATAGATGTAAGAGGTCTAGCAAATTCCTTTTCTATTGCTTCATAAATATTACTATTTTTCTCATCTTCAATCTTAGCTTGATTAATATCATCAATCATAAAATTAGTAAGCTTTTCATAAAACATATCAAGAATTACATATTCTTCCATAACATTTTTATCATTTTTAATAACTTCTATACTAATATATTTTTTCTCAGTAAGTTCATCAATATAAGATAAAATATTTTCCATTGAAAGTCCCAAATCAGTAGCAAAACGATTAGGATCAAATATAATATTACTTCCTAAATTAGATAAATAAACAAGAAAAATAAAACTATCAAAAGACAAATTAAACCTATCCTTCAATTGAAATAAATAAAACGGTACTACAAAATTACCTTTTTTTAGTATTTCCACCAATTTACTACTTTTCATAAAAGACCTCCTTTTAATTAACTATTATACCAAAATAATAAAAAAAGTACACCATTAAATATGTGTACTACCATATTGATTTATAATATAATCACTTAATTTTGAATAATCATTTTCTAATTCACCAAGTAAAATCTTATTTTCAACATCATCAAGTATAGTTCTTAAACTTTTTCCTGGATTAATATTAAGTATCTTAATAATATCAACGCCATTAATAAGTATATCACCTCTACATTTTATAGGTAAACTATTATACTTATATGTAACTATCTTTTTATCAATATTCTTAATACCAGCAGCAACACTATTAACGTATAATCCATACTTATATAAGACAATAGGATCTAAATTATCAAGTTTTAATACCGTACGTATTTGATTCATAATTTGCATTTCATTTTTAGAAAAACTATAAATATTATCAACATCAAGTTGAGCCCAAATTCCCATCAAATCATCAAAATTAGTAATCTTAGATAAATTATTTAACTGTAATTCTTTATCCAAACCAAGTTCTATCAATAACCTAATTCCATAACGAACATGAATACTAGTAAATATTTTATTTAATTCTTCTTTTTTACGATTAAAAGACAAATTTCTGACATAATGCTTTGTTTCCAAAATAGCTTTTTTTACATCAGCACTTAACTTAAAATCTAAACTAGTAGCAAAACGAACAGCCCTTAAAATACGAAGTGCATCTTCACTAAATTTCAAATAACTATTACCAACAGTATTAATTTCCCTATGCTCAATATCTTCTTTACCATTGAGTAAATCTATAACGTTTCCGTTTTTATCCATACACATAGTATTAATGCGAAAATCTCTTCTCTTCAAATCTTCAAGTAAATCATCAATATATTCAAACTCAATAGGTTTACGATTATTAATATAAGTTATTTCCCTACGAAAAGTAGTTATTTCAAAACGTACATTTCTTAATACAACAGTAATAGAACCATAAGCTTCATTAGGAAGACAAGCATTTTTAAAAATACGACGAATATCCATCGGTTGAGCATTAGTACAAATATCTATATCATTAGAATTTAAACCTAAAATATAATCACGTACAAAACCACCAACTATATAGGCAGTAAAACCATTCTCTTCTATTTTCTGTATTAATTTTAGTGCGGTATTAAGCATATAATTCACCTAATTATATTATAACCTTTTTCAATCAAAAGCACAATTGAATTAAATTATAATATGAATATAAAAATGTAAATCAAGAATAATAATACAAAATAATATTAAACATAAAAGTACTGTCAAAAAAAGAAAAAAGGATGATTTCTCATCCCTTTACGACTACTTAATCTATATTAGTTAAGAGTTTCTTTTAAAGCTGAACTTTGTTTAAACTTAGCTGATTTGCTAGCAGCAATTTTAACTGTAGCACCAGTTTGTGGATTACGTCCTTCACGAGCAGCTCTTTCACTTACTGAGAAAGTACCAAATCCAGGAACAGTGATTTTATCTCCTTTAGCTAATACTCCTTTGATAGCTTCAAATGTAGCATCGATTGCACGAGTTGCATCTGCTTTAGTTAAACCTGCTTTTTCTGCTACTACTTCTACTAATTCTGCTTTTTTCATGTTCATAAACCTCCATAATTTTTTTATTTAAGCACATACTATGCTTACATATACAGAATAGCATGAAATAATAATAAAATCAACAAATTGACACCAATTTTACAAAAAAAGCTTAGAAAATCAACCTAATTCACGTATTAATGCTTCATAAATAAGATCAACTATATAATTACTCTCTTCCAATTTATATTTATTAATCATTTCCTGTATCGCATCATCACTATTATTAATATTCATATAATCAAACACACACTCTTTATTATTATCAAATATATCTAAAAAATTTCTAGTATACATATTATCAATAATTAGTAGTGGCAAATCACCAATAAAATCTCTAAGCTTATCTAACATTATATTAGTATTATCAACATAAATAAAGTTATCCTTATCATAGCTACACATTTCAATAAACTCATGTATTGGTACTTTTTCTTCAACTAATCTATAATCAAATCTATCTAGTAGTTTTAAACCATCCAACTTTAAAGCAGATAATTGAACTATTTCACCATGGTTTCTATCTATACCAGTTGGAATAATTTCAAGTATAACATATTTTTCTTTCAATAAATCCATTATAATCACCATCAATAATATACCACAAACCCAAGAAAAAAAGAAGATTTCTCTTCTTATAACACAAATGCAATCATATTATTAGAGCCCTTATTAACTATTTTAGTTAAAGTATTTTGTAGTTTAAAGCGAATATTATCAGGCATCATACTAATTTTAGATTGAATACCTTCCTGTACAATTACATCCAAACTTCTACCAAAGATTTCACTTTTCCAAATACTACTAGGATCTTTTTCCTTATCCTTCATTAGATAATCAATTAATTCTTTACTTTGCATTTCACTTCCAATAATTGGCTCAAATGTTGAATTAACATCAACTCTTATCATATGAATTGATGGAGCTGTAGCACGAAGTTTAACACCATATCTAGGACCTTGTTTAGTAATCTCAGGTGTATCTAGTTTCATATCATCCAAAGTAGGAGAAGCTACACCATAACCAGTTTGTTTAACCATTTTAAGTGCATACTTAATCTGATCATATTCGCGTTTTGCTTCATTATAATCTTGAAATAATGATAGTAACTGAGCCTTACTAGTAACATCAACATGGATGATATCAGTTAAAACTTTATTATATAACTCACTTGGAGCTTCTAAATTAATAGTAACAACACCAGTTGAAGGATCAATATCAGATAAATAAGATTTAGATATATTTTCTACGTTTAAGAAATGTTCATTAATTTTTTCTACATCCCTTAATTTATCTATTTCAACAACACTCTCACGAATTGCTTCTATATAACTCTTTTTAATTTCATTTTTAGGATTTAAAATAGCTATCCATTCAGGCATATTAATTTTAACTTCTAAAATAGGAAATTCATATAAAGCTTCTCTTAAAATATCATACATATCTTTTTGGTTCATAGCTTCAATATTCATAGGGAGTACTGGAACATCATATTCTTCTTTTAATTTCTCACATATCTTCTCTGTTTCAGGAAGCATAGGATGTGTTGAATTAACTATAACGATAAATGGTTTATTAATTTCTTTTAATTCTTTAATTACTCTAGTTTCAGCTTCTAAGTAATCATTTCTAGTAAATTCACCAATTGAACCATCAGTGGTTACTACAATTCCAATAGTAGAATGATCTTTAATAACTTTTTCGGTTCCTATTTCAGCTGCTTCACTAAAAGCAATAGGGTCGTCATACCAAGGTGTTTTAACAAGTCTAGGACCGTTTTCATCTTCTGCCCCTTTAGCATTATCAATTAAATAACCAACACAATCGATAAGCCTTATATTACAGCTAAAATCATCAATCTGTACTTTAGATGCAACATTAGGAACAAACTTAGGCTCAGTAGTCATAATCGTTTTACCAGCCGCACTTTGTGGAACTTCATCTAAAGCTCTTTTTCTTTCATATTCATCTTCAATATTAGGAACAATTAAATTTTCAACGACTTTTTTTATAAAAGTACTCTTACCAGTTCTAACTGCTCCAACAACTCCAAAATAAATATCTCCACCAGTACGTAAAGCAATATTCTTTATTATCTCTTTTTTATCCATAACTAAACACTCACTTTCTCTTATTCATTTAACTATATGAGAATAAAAGTAGTTTATGACTAAAGGACAAAAGAAAAAGTAATCATATGATTACTTATTAATATCACTTAAACTTTTATAAGATTTGATTAATTTTTGATGTTTACTATATTCATCAATTACATCTTTACTTCTACACATATCACTAATGATTACATTAATATTATAATTCATTAATTGATTAAACATAATATCACGTACATTTTTACTAGGATAATAAGCAAGTAATTGTCCTGATTTAGCGATACCATAGTAGATAACAGCCGGAATAAGTATAACCCTATTATTATTAATAGTATAACAGAATTCTCTATTACTATTGTCTGGTCCACCAACAAAACCAGTCATTTCTTGTTTATCCTGTTTCAATAAAGTACCATTTTCTAACTTATAAACTTCTTCATAATTTTGTAACAAAAACATCAAATCAAAACCAGTCGTCTTACTGATACCAGATTGACAAAATATATCATCATCAAAATAAAAACCATCATACAAATAAAAATCTTTTTTATTAAACATACTATTTCACCTCAATACAAGTATATATAAAATAGCATATTCAAAATATAAAATCAAGAAAAAGATTAAATTAAATCATCTTATCAATATCTTTAGGAACATTATCCTTAATAATAGCATTAACTATTTTATCTTCCTTTTCTTTACTTACTTCCCTACCAGCAACTTCACCTATCTCTTGTACTAAACTTCTTAAAACTTTTTCATCCTTCATATTAGAATTTTGAAGTTTATTTGCTAGTGATAATATTGTTTCTTTACTAACCCCTGACTTATTCTCAACCTTCTTAAAAAAAGCATCTCCAAACATAAAAAAACCTCCTACATAATTATATGTAAAAGGTTTCAATATGTTAATCGTAATATTTACCACTTTTTTTTAACTTTTTTTCATATTTTTCACGACGTTTTTGAAATTCAAGACACTGTTTTTGATAAACAATATCCATTACTTGCCCTTTTTGATATCTTTCATCTAGTATTCTTTGAGCTCTTTCTAATCCTTCAAGTTCTGTTTTAGGATCTTTTCTATCTAAAAACCATCCCATAATAAACCTCCCACTATACTATCTATTATAGAATAATTTTTCCTGTTTTTGAAACCAATCTTTTTCTTTTTGATTAGTACATGTAAAATGAATGTCTAATTTGTTACAGTTAACTGAGCTAGAAATTATAACTTTATTATTATCAAAATTAATATTAAATGTCTTAAACTTATCTAAAATATTACTTAAAACAAATTTATAGAAGTTAACACTATCATTAGCTAATATTCCTAAATCATGCCATCTAAAATAACTATTTTTAATAACACTTACCGTTAATATTAAATACTTTCCGTCATCAAACTGATTTTTATCAATAGAAATACTACCATTAGTATTAGAACCATAGACAAGTATTTGTGAAATGTAATCAATTATTAAATCACTACGTTTTTTATACAATTCATTATTATTCATTACTTATTAATACCTGTTTCTAATCTATCAAAAGAATAAATTTTTGCACTTCTATTAAAATTTTCACGACAAACTTCTTCTATTCTAGATGGACTAGATAACTCAGAAGAATCCTCAATATTAAGTATCCTATTAAGATAATAACAGTATCCATCATAATAACCAATTGAACTAATATCGGTAGCATCTAAATCAGGAATTAAGTTAAATGATTCATCTTTTTCGTTATACTTTAATAAAACATCACCTTTGCCATCAATAAAAGCCGTTTTGTAAACAACGTATTGATTTTCTCTCTTATGATAAGCATCTATTTGTGCTAAAGCTCTAGTAAATGATTTATCCATAACTGCCAATAATTGCTCAGAACTAATACTCATAGTTTGTGATGTTTGTTCACAGTACTCCCCATATTGAAAACCTTCATAATAGCCAACAGATTCTAAATCATCATAATTAACTATAGGAACCTCTCTATCCTCTGGATCACTTCCAAACAATACATAATTATATCCTTTTCTAAAAGAATTATAATAATTAATAATTTCTTCTTTCATTATTCTTCACCTCTATTTTTAAACTGTAGTACTATAGGAGTACCCTCTAAATCAAAGTTTTCTCTTAATTTATTTTCTAAATATCTTTCATATGAGAAATGTACTAATCCCTTATTATTTACATGAAAGGTAAATTTAGGAGGTTTAGTACCAGACTGATTAGTAAAGTAAATCTTTAATCTTTTTCCCTTATAAGAAGGTGGTATATTTAAGGTATAAGCATCGGTTATAACCTCATTTAATACACTTGTCTTAACTTCTCTTTTAATGTTTTCTGCTACTTTTAATACTTCTGGCATCAATGTATGAATTCTCTTCTTAGTAAGTGCAGATAAGTAAACAATTGGTGCATAACTCAAAAACTGAAATTCACTACGAACTATTTTTTCATATTCTTTAGTATTAGCATTTTCTACAGTATCCCATTTATTTACTACTATAATAATACCTTTACCCTGTTCTAGTGCATAACTAGCTATATGTTTATCATGTTCAATAATACCCTCTTCAGCACTAATAACAAGTAAGCAAATATCACTTCTATCAATAGCTTTTAAACTACGAAGTAAACTATACTTTTCAATTGCTTCAAATACTTTACCCTTTTTTCTCATACCAGCTGTATCTATTAAAACAAATTCTTCACCATTATACTTCATAACTGTATCAATCGCATCCCTAGTAGTACCAGCATTATTAGATACAATTACTCTTTCTTCATTAAGAAGTGCATTAATCAAACTACTTTTTCCTACATTAGGTCTACCAATTACTGAAAACTTAAGTCTAGTATCTTCTTCTTTTTCTACATACTCATGAAAATCACTAGTAATCATATCAAGAAGTTCATATATACCTACATTATGTTCAGCACTAATTAAAACATAATTATCAAAACCAAGTTCATAAAAATCATATTGATGTTCTAAACTATCCTTACTATCTGTTTTATTTATAGCTACAATTACTTTCTTACCACTCTTACGTAACATATCACGTACTATTTTATCATTAGCTGTTAACCCTTCTTTACCATCAACTATAAATACAACGATATCAGCTTCATCTATAGCTATTTCAGCTTGAATTTTGATAACATCATTAAATAACTCTTGACTAACATCAATTCCACCAGTATCAATTAAATGAAAACGATAATTTTTATAACTTACTTCACTATAAATACGATCCCTAGTAACACCAGGTGTATCTTCAATAATAGACACTTTACTTCCAACTAATCGATTAAATAAAGTGCTTTTCCCTACATTAGGTCTACCTACTAACGCAACTGTTGGTAAATTCATACTAGCACCTCCTCAAGATGAGCCTATTTTATCATATTTTAAACAAAAATGCCAGTATATATTAATATTTTAGGTTTTATAGGAAATAAAAACAGGCAAAAAAAGCTAAAAATTATATATTACTATAGGTGATACTATGAAATTTATTAGAGATCAAATAAAAACAATCAAAAAAAATGATCCAGCTATTCACTCAATTCTAGAAGTATTTCTATATCCAAGCTTTAAAGCTCAATTATTTTATAAAATCTCTCATTTCTTTTATAAAAGAAAATTATACTTTTTAGCTCGTTATATCTCTGAAAAAGCCAAAAGAAAAACAGGTATAGAAATACATCCTGGTGCTATTATAGGAAATGGATTATTTATAGATCATGGTATTGGTGTCGTTATTGGTGAAACTACTATAATTGGTAATAATGTTATTATGTACCAAGGTGTAACTCTAGGTGGTACAGGTAAAGAAAAAGGAAAAAGACACCCTACTATTAAAGATAATGTATTTATAGGAAGCGGAGCCAAAATACTTGGTAACATCACAATAGAAGAAAATGTAAAAATTGGTGCCAATGCCGTTGTATTAAATAACATCCCAAAAGATACAACAGCAGTAGGAATACCTGCCAAAACAATAATAAATAAAAAATAAAAGCATAATATATTAATGGTGATAATATGGAAATAATAATGCAAAAAAGTGATGCTACTAGCACAAGCAATTTCTTTAAAACAGCTATATCAACTGATTATATTGATAGCCTTAGTTTTAACGTTATTTTAACAGCAGATAATGAATTAGTTATTTTTAACAGTATTTCAACAGAAACAGCATTTAAAAACATCATTCAAAATAGTACTACATCAGAGTTAAAGAATTACGAAATAATAACTCTAGATACAGTATTAAAAGAATTAAATAATTTAAAAATAGTTAAAAACATTTATCTAAACATAGTTCCACTCCAAACAGGAATTATTAATGACGAAAATATTCAAAATGTTACTTCAAGAATAAACAATTATATAGATATATTAAAAAGTACTGTTGAAAAGTACCCTAAACTACCAATTTATATCCACAGTATTAATAGAATAATTGTTAGTAAAATGCTAGAAAAGAAAATAGCTGCTAAAATTGGTTTTATACTCTATGAAAACGATTTAAACTTTATTGATACCGATTATTATATTATAACTATGAGTGCTTTTGATGATAGTATTATAAATATGTTGATTAATAATAATAAAAAAGTAATTCTATATTTACATTCTGAATATTATATTGCCTTTGCTTACGAACATTATTTAGGTGTAACATCTACTCCAGAATTACAGCAAGATTTTAAAAAAATCGGAATAATTACTAACTACCCACAAATCATTTATAAAGTATTTGAAACATAATCACATATTAACTAAAATACCATTATTTAAAATAACTTCAGCATCTCTACCATAGATAACATTACCATATTCAAAGAAATGAATATCGTGAATTACTCTATCAATCTCTACATAAAACTTACCATTATAATAAATTTTATTATCATTTATTAAATCACTATCCTCAAACTCATATAAAGCTTTAGTATTTAATAAAACTGTAATATCAAAATCACTATTACCAAAATCTTCAACTAAATCAAAATCTAGTATATAAAAGCCATTAAAAGATAATATTTCAACATTATATAATCCATGAAAATAATATTTATATATCTTTTTTAAATCGTAATTTAACAGAATAAAAAATGTTTTTATTTCTTCTTCAGACTTTAAATTATTATCTGATAAATAATAAACAATAAAATGGTCATCATCAATAAAGTTTACTTTCAAAGTTAATCACCTATAATAAAATATGACTAAATAAAAAAGTTGAAACAAAAAAAGTTCTAATCAAGAACTTTTTTTATTATTAAATAGTATCAACAATTAAATCTTCTATTTTATTTAAAATAGCTTCTTTTCCTAATTTAGTAACACTAGAAAATAATACTAAATCATCTCCAACCACTAAATCAAGAGTATCTAAAATAATTTTCTTATTTTTCTCAAGCTTACTGTTACCAACTTTATCAACTTTAGTAGCCACTACTGTAACAGGAATATTATAATATTTCAAGAAGTTATACATTAACTGGTCATCCTCAGTAGGTTTATGTCTAAAATCAATTAACATAAAAACTCTAATTAATTCATCTCTTTTTTCTAAATATTCCTCAATCATTTTACCAAATTTTTCTTGAATTTTCTTATTAACAGCTGCATAACCATATCCAGGCACATCTACCAAAAATAAACTATTATTTACACGATAAAAGTTTAAAGTTTGAGTCTTACCTGGCTTTCCTGAAGTATAAGCAATGTTTTTTCTTCCTAAAATTGTATTAATAAAACTACTTTTGCCAACATTACTACGACCAACCAACATAAATTCTGGTAAATCTGTTTCAGGATACTGACTACGTCTAGTTGCCATTACTTCTAATTTGGCATCTGTTATTTTCATAAATACTCCTCCTAATCTTGATTATTAATATAATTTAAACAAGTATTATCTAAATCATCAATTAAACAATCGACTTCTTCCATAGTACTAACTCTAGCTCCACTAGCTAATTTATGGCCACCACCATTATATCTTTCAGCAACTGTATTTATTACAGGACCACGACTTCTAATATTTATTTTTATTATATTATTTTTTTTATCTTCAGTTACTGCTAACCAAACTAATACTTCATCAATATAATTGAAATTATTAATCATATTACCAGCACTTGCTACATCAGCCTGATATTGATTTAAAATGTCTTCAGTTATTTTAATATAACCAACCCCATTTTCAGTAACTTTCATATTTTGAGCCATATATCCTTGTAATCTTACCTCATTCAAAGGTCTCATATAAAGTTCAGAATACAAAGTAGGTAAATCAAGTTGATATTCTTTCATAATTTTAGCCACCACTTTAAAAGTTGATGCAGAAGAATTAGAAAACATGAAACGATTAGTGTCAGAAATAAGTCCTAAAAACAATTTTTCCATTACTTCCTTAGTAGATTTTAATTTTGTTGCATAAATCATTTCCATTATTAATTGACATGCAGAAGACGAATGATCATCAATAAGTTCTATATCACAAAACTTTTCAACAAATGGATGATGATCAATCTTAATTTTGTACGAAAAATCATCAATATTACTGCAATCAACTCGTCTTTTATCAGGCGTATCTAAAACTATAAGTAATGCATTATGACAATCGTCCTCAAAATGATCAAGTTTTCCTAAATACGAAAATTTACTTCCTCCACTACCAACAGCATATACCTGTTTTTTAGGAAAAGTAGCAAGTATTGATTCTTTCAAACCTAACTGACTTGCCATTGCATCTGGATCAACTCCAATATGTCTAGCAATCACTATAGTATCATACTTTTTAATGGCTTTAAAAATTTTACGAAACATAATATCTTCCTATCTATTCTCCAATTAGAGATAAAGTATCCTCTGCTATCATTAGCTCCTCATTAGTAGGAATAACGTAACATAAAATACTAGAATCATTACTACTTACTTGAATTTCTTCACCACGAACTTGATTCTTTTCTAAATCAACTTTAACACCTAGGCAAAGAAGTTTTTCCATAATAGCAAGTCTTGCTTCACTAGCATTTTCACCAAGACCAGCAGTAAAGCAAATAATATCACATCCACCAAGTTCAACATAATATTGAGCAATATAATTAACTACTGTTTGAACATATTTATCAAAAGCTAGTTTATATCTATCTTTTCCTTCTACTACACCAGCATAAATATCTCTAAAATCACTAGCTCCACCACTAACACCTAAGAAACCAGATTTCTTATTTAATTCATTTATAACTTCATCAACTGATTTATCTTCTTTCTGCATTATAAATGGAATAATTGATGGATCGATATCTCCACTACGTGTTCCCATCATAATACCAGCAAGCGGTGTAAATCCCATAGTAGTATCAACACATTTACCATCCTTAACTGCTGATAAACTTCCACCACTACCTAAATGACATATAATAGCTTTATAATTATCTTTTCCAAGTATTCTAGGAATTTGTTTACTTATATAACAGTGACTAGTTCCATGAAATCCATATTTACGTACTCCATACTTTGTATACCATTCATAAGGAACTGGATAAATGTATTGAACAGGTTCCATAGTTTGATGAAATGCTGTATCAAATACACCAACCATTGGTACATCAGGAAGTGCCTTTTTAACAGCTTCTATTCCTAAAATATTAGCTGGGTTATGAAGTGGTGCAAGTTCAGAATATTTCTTTAAATCTTCTACTACTTCGTCAGTTATAATAACACTCTTATTATATTTATCAGCACCGTGAACTAAACGATGACCAACACCATCTATTTCCTTTAAATCTTTAATAATTCCAATTGATATTAAACGATCAAGAAGTACCTCAACTGCTACAGTATGATTAGGCATTTCTACTTCTTCACGTATCTTTTCTCCATTATACTTAATAGTATAAAAACTTCCATCTAGTCCTACTCTCTCAAAATAACCAGATGCAATACATTCTTTAGTAGTCATTTCAAATAAACTAAATTTTAATGAACTACTACCTGCATTAATAGATATAATTTTCATATATTTCCTTCTTTCTAACACCATTATTATACTATAAAACAAAGAACTTTCAAAGAAAAAAGAAGCAAATGCTTCTAATAATAAGTAAAAAGATTTAATTTTATCTAGCATTAAATCTAATACTAAGTTTTTTTTGTAAATCTTTAGCTGCTAAAGCTCTAGCACTAACTTGATTCTTCTCTTCTGGTGAAACTTCAGCTAAAGTTAAACCATTTGATAGTTCAAATATTTCATCAAAGCCAAAGCCATTATTTCCTCTTCTACTAGTAGAAATAGAACCATTTAAAATACCTTCACCAACAACATAGTCATTTCCATCATAATATACTAACTCACATACTACTTTTGCTTCCCTAGAATTGCACTTATTTACTTCATTTATTAAATATTCATTACGCATTTCATCTGTAGCATCTTCACCCAAAAAGCGATGTGTCATAACACCTGGAAAGTCATCTAAAGCTGTAATACACAATCCAGAATCATCTGCTATTGTTGCTTCCTTAGTAAGATTATATATTTCAAAAGCCTTCTTTTTAGCATTTCCTAAAAAAGTATCTTGATCTTCCACTACATCTATCTCAATATTCTTATCTTTTAATGAATATAATGAATATTCTTTCAATATTTTTTTAATTTCTTCTAATTTTCCTTTATTATTTGTTGCAATAATCATAACCAAATATCTCCTTTTAATGGCTTAAACTTATACTTTTGACTAGGCCTAAAACCATTTTTATTATCATCCTTTTCATCTATTTTTTCACAATACTTAATAATTCTTTTTCTAAAATTTGACTTATCAACACTAGTATCTTTTATCATTTCATACAAAATTCTAACATCCTCTAATGTAAAAGAACTTCCCATAAATTTAAAAATAATATCACTAATATCTATATTAGATCTTATTTTCTTATAACTTATTAAAAGATATAAAAGAAGTTTTTTAATGTTTTCCTCTGCCTTTATCTCATGAATATACTGAATACTATTATTTTCCTCTATTTCTAAAGTTTGATAAGAAAAAGAAGAATCACCATAAATAACACTACTATTATTTTCTACTTTAAACTCCAATAACTGATAACCTGGTTTTAAATTTTTAACATTTTCTATATTAGTAATTCCTAAGTAAATAATATCAACACCATCTTTATAACCCATTGTAAATACTTGCTCTAAGTGAAAAATATCTGAACCTAAAATTGTTATTAATTCTTTCTTAACTTCTCTCTTCATATCTTCACCATTAAACTTAATGGTTGGTAACATATTATCACTAGTAGTTAATACTTTTATCTTCTTAATATCATTTTTTCTAATGTTATCATTCTTTTCACTATCTAAAACAAACAAACAACTAACTAAGTTTATAAACATATTCTTTTACCTCTTCGCTAATTAATTCTGCCACATTATCAAGAAAGTCAGAAAATTCATCAAATTGTAAGTAAGTTGTTTTTTCTATTTTAGTTTTTGCTAAACAATTTAAATTACTTATCAGTTTTTCTTGATTAATAGCTACTGAAAAATCACTTAATACAGCTAATAAATATTTTACATCTAAATGATACTTCTTTACAAGCATATAATTAATATTAGAATACTCTTGATATATAGTACCATCAATAAATATATTTAAATTTGAAATATTGTTTGGTATAAACTCCTCTAAAAAATATTTATCTAATAATAGATGAGTATAATAACCTAAATATAAAGCATTAGTTAAATCTAAAGTATTCTTAAAGTAATCTAAATCTGGTATTAAATAATATTTACCTTTTATTTTATGATGACTATCTTTCATTTCTATAATATCTGGAAGTAAATTTCCTTTTACAAACTCAGTACTTTTAAATCCAAGTTTTTCTGCTACCAATTTGGCTACTACCATATGTGAAGCTATACTTGGCATAAAATAAACTCCTTTACCTTTTCTACTTGTTTCTCTAAAGTTAGATGAGTAACATCAATTAAAAAAAGTTTATTTTCTAACATATTATGCTCTTTCATATATTCATAAGTTTCTAAATATAATTGGTTATACTGGTATGCTTCAAGGTCATATTTTCCAATCTGATTTCTCATTTTTACTCTTCGTTCTAACTCATCTCTATCATTATTAACTAAGAATATTACTTTACAATCATTTTCTTTTAAATATTGATAATATTTGTTTGCTCGATACTCCAAGCTATAGTCAAATAACATATATTTAGAAATCATATCTTTACTTCTATCTACACAAATAATATTTTCTTTTTTTAGTTCGTTAATAGTAGATGTCTTACCTACTGCATCCGTCCCTTCTAAAATAATCATCAATACATTCGCCTCCTATCATAAATTATATTGCATCAAGAGTTTTTATCAATATTGAAATATTTAAAATCAACTACTGATACCAAGTGCCAGTTTAATATGAATATTTTCAGAGATTTGTAAAGCTTCACATAACTTGCTCCAACGAATATTATCTATTCTCTTTGTTCCTAATTCATATCCATCAAGTATCGTTCTAGAAATACCTGTTAATTCTGCCAAATATCTCAGAGAATAACCACATTTTCTTCTTTCAAAAGAAATAATTTCACCTAATTTTTTATAAAATATACTATCAATCTTTTTTAAATTACTCATTTCATTCTCCTAAATTTCTATTAAATCAGTATCTTTACGTCCTACACCTAAATAAACTATTTTGTGACTCGTTTCTTGTTCAATAAATTCTATAAATTGTTTTAATTCCAATGGTACATTATGTTCCAAAGCATTTATCTTACCCCATCCTTTAAAAGTAATATAATGTGGTTTTAATCTTTCTAACATATTTGTATTATCAGGCATAACCTTTATTTTCCCATTATTTTCATCTAAATAATAATCGCAAACGTTAATTTCTTCTAAGTCTTGCATAATATCTAATTTATTTAAAATTAATTTAGCTTGCTTATGCCCAACTAAAGCTTTCTTTAATGTAGGTAAATCAAACCATCCAAGTCTTCTTTTCATATTTTCAGCATCATCTACTTCACTATTATATTTGTATAATTTATTAGCACTTTCTAAATCCATTTCTGTTAAGAAAGGTCTTTTATTTAGACAGCAAAAGTAACCAGTAATAATAACATAAATATCATTTAAAAAATATGGGGAGATATTAGCACCATTTAGAAGAGCATTAACACTTGTGGAAGCACTTGTTGTATATGGATTTAAACCATGTAAATTATCAAGCATAATTCCATTACAACCTTCAATCAAAATTTTTATATTATCATTCAAATGATATAAAAAGTCTGTATAATCTTTACAAAAGTCTCCAATCATATTTTTAATATCATGATAATCATTTACTAATAACATAGCTTCCTGATAATAATATTCATCTTCCTTATTTTGATAGAAATATCTATCTAACTCTAAGCAGCTTTCTTTTATTTTTAGTGCTAAATTTTCTAAACTAATCGACCCATTTACTACATTTAATACATCAACTAATTTAACAGAATGCCTAGCATCTCTAGCAAGAATAGCATTACCAGTACCTTGATTAGTACTGCCATATTTTTTAGAATGATTTTGACTTTTATTTCTTTCAATATAAGGATTAATTAGTAAAGTAATACTGGAAGCGACTGTTACATGATTACAGATATAATCTAAATCTTTTCTATTTTTTAATTCTTCTTTTAAAGCATGCAAATTCAAAATAGCACCAGGGGATATTACAAATTTAATATTTTTATTATAGAAAACAGAAGGTAGTTGTTTTGTCATAAAACTACCTTGATTTTCTAATACTACCGTATGTGAAGCATTAGTTGATGCATTAACCCTAAAAATATAATCATAATTTGTACCCAATTTGGAAACTACTTTTCCCTTTCCCTCATCACCGTATAAACCACCAACAATAACATCTACTCTCATTATTTTTCCTCACTCAAATTATGTACATATTTTACAATTTCTTCATCACTATCTACAAATTTAACTTCGACATTAGGATTTAGTTGTTTAACTGCTAAAATAGGGAACCAATACTCGCCTTCTACCTGATAACTAGTAATATTAGGGTCACAGAATATTACAATTTTTTTCTTTTTAAAAGCTGCATAAATTATTTCTGTAATACTAGCAATTGCTGAATAATTCATAAGATTAGCTATCACGATATCACAATTATCAATTTGTTTTAATTCTTCACATACAACATTCTCACAAATTGATTTATTAGGATTTTGCTTTTCATAATAAAAACCACCAATATACATGACATTTTTATTTGCATTTGTAACAACACCAGATGATGCATACACTGTATCTTTAACATCACCCACTATTTTACTTCTTGTATCATCCTTCAACATTTCTAAAATATTATTCTCATTAATTAGTTCATGTCTTACTTTATAAGTACCCGAATAGAATATTTTTAACATATTATTCTCCTTCTTTCATTAACTTTTTCCAATTATTATAAGAACCAATTGCCATTAATGTCCAAACTACATTTAGTAAAAATAAATATAAAGCTTGATTAGGTAAAAGAAAGTATTCAATTGCGTAAAAGATATCATTTATAAACCAAATTACCCATGTATCTATTTTTTTTCTTACCATATAATATGTAGCAACTAAACTAGTTATCGTAGTAAATGCATCTAACATTGGTAATGGGTCATTTGTATTTTTTAGTATAGTACTTACACTCAAAGTGCCAACTATGATAAATAAAATATAAAATATTTTTTCCTTTTTGCTAGTTGTTGTAATCTTATTTGTTTTTTTATTGCTATTCCAAAGAATAAAACCAACAACACCAATTACTAAATAAATACTATTATTAACAACATCACCGTATAAATGATTAATAATTGAAAATAATACCAAGAATGCCATCTGCAAAATGTAAAATATCCAATTACTCCTTTTATTAAGCATTACTAATACTCCCTGAATTAAGCCTAAGATTGTAGCTCCTATCTCTAAAAACATATCTATCATCTCCTTACATATAGTATATTATACCATAACTAAAACTTTGTCAATACACTTATGGTATTTTTTACTATATTTTTAATTAAAGAGATAATTTTATATTCAAAATCCAATAAAAATATAAAAAAACTTACGAACAATATATTCATAAGTTTCTTTATTGATATTTTTTTCTTAAAAACTAAAATGTTATTTCGTAAAATGTTCCATCTTTTTTTATAGCAAGCTCATACCCAGCACCATATAAACCTAGAGGCTGTAATGTATTACTTTTATAAGCAAAAACTAATTCTTCAACTCCATTGACATTTAAAATCTTACCACTAGATTTCATAGAAGTAACTGTAGGATCATTTTCAAGTTGTTCATATATCAATGTATACTCTACCGTACCATCTTCCATTAAATATAAAGCCGCTATACTTCCACCACTTGTTGTATAAGGAAATAAATAAGCTTTCTTTACTTTTTTAGTAAAATTATCAACTACATATTTCTTTATACTATTTTCAGTTTTAAAATTTTCAAAATATATTCCATACTTTGAAAAATCAATTGAGATTATAACAGTATTGTCATTAGATAATTCTATTGACATATAATCGATTCCTTCATCATGTACGTCATATACATCTCCACTTTTACCGTTAATTGCAGGCTTTTTAAAATCTACTTTACTTAAATCAAAACTATTATTACTATCATTATTTTTGGTATCATCAGTGGTTTTATTATCACTATTATTAATATCTTTACCCACATCATTTAGTTTTGTATCATTACTACCTTTATCAATAACTTTATCATAAACAATAAAACTAGTTAATCCAATGACTAATCCGATTAATACCCCTATAAATATTCCTAAACCTAATTTACTCTTTCTCTCTTCCATACTCCAACACCTTTCTCCATATATCTTTATTCTACCCCCCCCCCCAGTAATTTTGTCAAGTAATAGTTTACAAAAATGCAGTGTTGCAGTGCTAAACTAAAAGTGGACAACGAGAGGGATTAAGTAGACAGGGTATTTCTTTATATATACAACTAGTAATATTTTTTATACAATTATTTTATAAAGTAGACAATTTGAAAGGATGTGTTTTTATGAATACTCAATATACTGTTGAACTTAAAAGAAAATTATGTATAGCTATTTGTCTTAATGGTAAATCTACCATTAAGACTGCTGAGGAGTATAATATTCCTTTGAAAACTTTAGAAAAATGGATTACTGCCTTTAATAAAGATAATCATTGCTTTGATCCTAAGATTGAAGAAAATGATTTTAAAATAATTGATTCATTTACTTCTAATAACTATTATGATGATTTATCTAATGAAGAACTAAAAAAACAATTGATGAAAAAAGATATTGAGATTGCTAGATTAAAAAAAGGTTATCTTGTAAAAGAAGGTGGTATGGAAGAAAAGGTATTCGTTACTTTCTCCAAAAAGAATATGAAGTAATCTTTGAACTTTCTAATAAATATTCCGTTTTATCTTTATGCAATGAAATGAATATTAATCGTTCCGATTTCTATAAATGGCTTGCTAGAAGAACCGCTCCTTCCATTAGGGAAGTTAATAGGCTTGATGCTTGTAGAATTTTTGAAGAATATCATGATAAATTTCCTTCTCATGGTTATCGTTGGTTAAATGCTAAAATAAAACTTGATTTAGGAGTTATTTATTCTGATAATTTTGCTCATAAAATATGCAAATATTTAGGTATTAGATCTAAATCTAAGCATGTTAAAAGATATGGAAAAAATTCTAATAAGGAAATTAAAAACTTTCCTAATTATATCTTAGCTGAGCTTAATCCTTTAAGACCTTTTCAACTTGTTGTTTCTGATATGACTGCTTTTTGGGCAAACAAACATTATTATGAATTAACTTTATTTATGGATCTATTTAATAATGAAATTATTGCTTATTCCCTATCCAACAAAAAAGGTGATCCTTCTACTTATCATAATGGTCTAATAAATGTTTTACATAAAAAAGAAGAATATAAAGACCTTGAAATGATTCTGCACTCTGACCAAGGATCTGTATATTCTTCAAAGAAATTCAACGAATCTCTTCATTTATATAATATCATACATTCTATGTCTAAACCAGGCAAACCTACTGAAAATGGCGCCATGGAATCTATAAATGGTGGGATTAAAGAAGAATTATTTATTGATTTTAATATTAATTCCTCTAATGAATTTTTCACCGAAGTTGAAAATTATATTCATTATTTTAATTATGAAAGACCACAATCTGCCTTAAAATATCTTACACCTATCCAATTCAAAAATTTAAACTATGTTAAATAATTGTCTACTTTTTCTTGACTAATGCATTCATATAAATACAAAATTTGAAATTGATAAAATATATGTTGGTCTAAATACTTCTGTATTAGGATTGGTACAATAAACTGTATTCATATTGTCCCCTCAATCAATTCATCAATTTTTTATTGTAACGCTTTTAATTTTACCATAATTATTTTAACATATTTTGATTTAAAACACTACTAAATGAAGTCTAAATGTATACCTTCTTCACAAAAAAAAGAAGCATTTGCTTCTCATAATTAGTTTTCATTTGATAAATTAAAAGCATCACGGGCTATCATCAATTCTTCATCAGTAGCAATAACATAAACTGGTATCTTAGATTCATCTTTAGTAATAATCCCTTCAATACCTTTACGAACAATAGTAGCATTATTTTTTTCTTCATCAAGATAAACACCCAAAGAATTCAACTTTTTTAATACTTCTCCACGTATAATACTATCATTCTCACCACCACCAGCAGTGAAACAAATAGCATCAACTTTACCATCTAACTTAACAAAATATTTAGCTATATAATCAACTATTTTATTAGTATACATATCAAAAGCAAGTTTTACTTTTTCTTCTCCGGCCTCAAAAGCACGATCCAAATCTCTCAAATCGCTCATACCAGCAATACCTTCAAGACCACTTTCACGGTTTAACATACTATCAATTTTTTCCAAATTATAACCTGTCTTCTTCATAGCATAAGAAATTAAAGTATAATCAATATCACCACTACGTGTTCCCATCATAATACCAGCATTAGGTGTAAATCCCATTGAAGTATCAACGCATTTACCCTCTCTAACTGCTGAAAGACTAGCACCATTACCAATGTGACATATTATTAAATTAGGATTTTTACCTAAAATACCTGTCATTTTTTCAGTAATAAACTTATGACTTAATCCATGAAATCCATACTTACGAATATGATACTTAATATACCATTCATAAGGAACTGGATATAGATAATCTTCTTCTTTTAATGTCTGATGGAATGCTGTATCAAAACATCCAACTTGAACACTTGTTGGAATAGCCTTTTGAAATGCTCTAACTCCAATCAAGTTAGCCGGATTATGAAGTGGTGCTAAATCAGAAATATTTTCAATTTCGTGAATAACTCTATCATTCATAACAACACTACTTGAATATAAATTACCACCATGAACAATACGATGTCCAACTGCTTTAATTTCATCAAGTGAATTAATAACACCTTGTTCTAATAATTCTTTTAATAAAGCATTAACAGCATCTTCGTGATCATTAAGTACAATATCCTTTTGAATTTTTTCTTCACCAATACGAATACTTAGATTAGAACCATCTAAACCAATTCTATCCATAGTACCTTTCATTAATACTGTTTCCTCTGGCATTTCATACAAACGAAACTTTAAAGTAGAACTACCAGCATTTACCGATAAAACTTTCATAATATCTCTCCTTTAATTAATTATACTATACTAATTTATTTTTTTAAAGAACTATTATTACGAATAATGTAAAGAACAAAAGAATAAAAATTTTAATTTTTATTCGCCTTGGTCGTTACCTCCCAAGTTTCCTACTTCACAGATAGAGTACCCTCTATTCTCCATAGGCTT